>JAIDKM010000362.1 GCA_029051915.1 Alistipes sp.
CTGTGCCGTGGGCAATGCATACGTTCACTCCACTTTCAACAACGTAATCATCACCATCACCAACGAGAACGGTGATGTAATCAGCTGGTCTTCGGCCGGTAAGATGGGTTTCCGTGGTTCGAAGAAGAATACTCCCTATGCCGCTCAGACTTCGGCCGCCGATTGCGCGAAGGTCGCTTACGACATGGGTCTTCGCAAGATCAAGGTCTACGTCAAGGGCCCGGGTGCGGGTCGCGAGTCCGCCGTGCGTACGATCCACGGCGCCGGCATCGAGGTGATGGAGATCATCGACGTTACTCCGCTGCCGCACAACGGTTGCCGCGCTCCGAATCGTCGTCGCGTTTAATTTCGCAGGAGGATTTCGGACATTATCTTACAGTTATTTAACAGGTAAAAGATCATGGGAAAATATATTGGACCAAAATCGAAAATCGCCAGAAAGTTCGGCGAAGCTATTTACGGTGCGGACAAGGTGCTCGAGAAGCGCAACTATCCTCCCGGACAGCACGGTCTGGCTCGCAAGCGCAAGAAGGTGTCGGAGTACGGTACCCAGTTGAGCGAGAAGCAGAAGGCTAAGTATACGTACGGTTTGTTGGAGAAGCAGTTCGCTCGTACCTACGAGCAGGCAGCCCGTATGGGCGGCATCACGGGCGAGAACTTGTTGAAGTTGCTCGAGTGCCGTCTCGATAACGTCGTTTATCGTCTGGGCGTCGCTCCTACTCGCGCCGCAGCCCGCCAGCTCGTTTCTCACCGCCACATCTGCGTCAACGGCAGCGTCGTGAACATTCCGTCGTATTCGTTGCGCGCCGGGGATATCGTGTCGGTTCGCGAGAAGTCGAAAAGTCTCGAGGTGATCGCTGCTTCGTTGGCCGGCGGTTCGCGCAGCCGTTACGCTTGGCTCGAGTGGGACAACGCTTCGATGAGCGGCAAGTTCCTCCAGAAACCCGAACGCGAGGAGATTCCGGAGAACATCAAGGAGCAGCTCATCGTCGAGTTGTACTCGAAGTAGTAATCACAAAAATCCACTTTCGTTGTTATGGCAATATTAGCATTCCAGAAACCTGAGAAGGTCATTATGCTCGAATCCACTTCGTCGTTCGGAAAGTTCGAGTTCCGTCCGTTGGAGCCCGGTTTCGGCATGACCGTCGGTAACGCTTTGCGTCGGATTCTGCTCTCTTCGTTGGAGGGTTATGCGATCACGACCGTCAAGGTCGCCGGTGTCGATCACGAGTTTGCCGCTATCCCCGGGGTGATGGAGGATATGTTGAATATCATCCTTCATCTGAAGCAGGTTCGTTTTATCCGCACAGTCGACAATCAGGATGCCGAGAAGGTCTCCATTAACGTTGCGGGTGTAACGGAGCTGACTGCCGGATACATTTCAAATTATCTGTCGTTCTTCAAGGTGTTGAATCCCGATTTGGTGATTTGCCACTTGGCACCCGGCACAAAGATGCAGATGACGTTGACGATCGGCAAGGGTCGCGGTTACGTGCCCGCCGAGGAGAACGCTCCTGCCGAGTCGGAGATCGGTACGTTGCCCATCGACTCGATCTTCACGCCCATCAAGAACGTGAAGTACTCGATCGAGAACTACCGCGTCGAGCAGAAGACCGACTACGAAAAGTTGAATCTGGAGATTACTACCGACGGGTCGATTCACCCCAAGGAGGCGCTCAAGGAGGCCGCACGGATCCTCATCCAGCACTTCATGCTCTTCTCCGACGAGAAGATCACCGTCAACATGGAGGACAACAACGGCGCCGAGGAGTTCGACGAGGACGTGCTCCACATGCGTCAGTTGTTGAAAACCAAGCTCTCGGATCAGGATCTGAGCGTGCGCGCTCTGAATTGCCTGAAGGCCGCCGACGTCGATACGGTGGGCGATCTGGTGAAGTTGAACCGCAACGACCTCTTGAAGTTCCGCAACTTCGGTAAGAAGTCGTTGACGGAGCTCGACGAGTTGTTGGCTTCCTTGAATCTGAAGTTCGGTATGGACGTATCTATCTACAAACTTGACAAAGACTAATTATGAGACACAATAAGAATTTCAACCACCTCGGCCGTCAGGCGGGTCATCGCAAAGCGATGCTCTCGAACATGGCGTCGTCGCTTATCTTGCATAAGCGCATCGAGACCACTGTTGCCAAAGCGAAGGCCGTGCGTAAGTTCATCGAGCCTCTGGTAACCAAGTCGAAGGAGGACACGACCCATTCGCGCCGCGTCGTCTTCTCGTACCTCAAGCAGAAGGAGGCCGTTACGGAGTTGTTCCGTACGATCGCTCCCAAGATCGCCGCTCGTCCCGGTGGTTATACCCGCATCTTGAAAACCGGGTTCCGTCTGGGCGATGCTGCCGATATGTGCATCATCGAGTTCGTCGATTTCAACGAGGCTTATAC
>JAIDKM010000363.1 GCA_029051915.1 Alistipes sp.
TTCTTCGCGTAGGTTTCGCTATTTTTACATCGCAAATATAATGCAACTTTTGGTATTATGCAATACAAAGTACTCTTTTTTCTTCAAAAAAAGTGTTTTTCTCCTTTTTCCTTATTATTTTTGTCATAAGCAGCTTCGGCCCGGAGTGATGAGAGCCACGGTTTTCACCAGCGCGGCCGCAGATTCAGCAGTCCACCGCCCCGTTAAGAACGGGGGTTTATGGGGAAATAGGACGAGTGTATCTCTGTTCGACCTCCTCTGTCCCCGCCGGGCGGTTGTTCATCCCAGTCTGTCGGGAAGTCTTTCTTTCCGTCATTCATCCCAGCGATTGCTCACCATGTCTGCTTCGGGCTACCGCAACTACACGACGGGAGCCCTGACGAATGTCGGCACGGAGGTCAATGTGAACTCGTCGTCTCCCTACGCTTCAGGCAATATCTACGCCGGAATCTTATGGGCGAATTCAAGCACCATGAACCCCTTGAACAATGGGAGCCGCGGCAACGCCCGCACCGTGCGCTGCGTCCAGCATCTGCAAGCTGCCTTTTTCAATGAATAATGAATAGGAAATAATTCTTTCCTCCTGCAATTCTCATCGTACACATAGTTCCGAACCGACGTCGTAGCCGTTCAGCGGAGGAGGGACTAAAAGCGTCAGCGCAGGGGCCGGTTTGTTTACAAACCCGCGAATAGGCGCCCGGAGCAGCGTTAGTCCCTCCGCAGTAGGCGAAGACGTTCGGGAGGAGAGGTTTTTGGGCCGCTTTTTGCCGGCACAAAAAGCGGCAATGCAGCCCGTCGGTTCAGACTATTTCACAGAAAAAACAATTATTTTTTCTTTTTTTTGCCTCCAACTCTTGACAACGGGGTATCCGTTGTTGTATATTTGTCTCGTCTTCCGCTTCGGATGTTGTCGCAAGAGCGCTCATCTATTCTATCCAGAACGACAACGGCCGTGCACGGCGATCCGAAGCTCTCAGACGACTGTTTTCCCGATTTTTCCGACGTCGGACGTTTCTCCCGAGAACCATTGATTCCCTGGAAAACGAAAATCCTGTTTCCTCCGAGATTCCCCGGATATACCGTCGAGTCCGTCCCGCAGGCGCCACGCTGTTCTGTGCGAACGTAAGCATCGAGCTGGGTGAAGCGTGGCGACCCGACCTGACCGCCTTAAGAAAGCGGCCAAGCTGAACGACTCCCGGACAATCCCCGAATCTTGCCCGAACGAAATAGTCCTCAAGTCTCCCGAGGCAGGCAATGGATGCCTCGGGGGACTTGCTATGTCCATACCCCAAAAACGAACAGGTACCCGAATTCTCGGGTACCTGTTTCCATATAACCGCCGGCCGACAACCGCAACCGCCGAAAAGCGAACTTCCGGCAGCGCGAATCCGCCCGCCGTCGGCCGCTTCTTTAGTCTTCGAACTTCGCCGACAGGAATTCGCGGTTCAGCCGCGCAATGTGGGCAATGGAGATCGACTTCGGACACTCGGCCTGGCAGGCACCCGTGTTGGTGCAGTTGCCGAATCCCAGTTCGTCCATCTTGGCCACCATCGCCTTGGCTCGGCGGGCGCCTTCCACGCGGCCTTGCGGCAGCTTGGCCAGCGACGATACGCGGGCCGCTACAAACAGCATGGCCGAGCCGTTCTTGCACGTCGCCGCGCAGGCTCCGCAGCCGATGCAGGCCGCTGCGTCCATCGATTCGTCGGCATCCGCTTTGGCGATCGGAATCGCGTTGGCGTCGGGCACCGAGTTCGTGCGTACCGAAATGAAACCTCCGGCCTGAAGAATCTGATCGTATGCCGAGCGGTTCACCACCAGGTCTTTGATGACCGGGAATGCCGCCGAGCGCCACGGCTCCACAGTGATCGTCGCACCGTCCCGGAACTTGCGCATGTAGATCTGGCAGGTCGTCGCCGCCTGACCCGGGCCGTGGGCATGGCCGTCGATGTGGAGCGAGCACATGCCGCAAATGCCTTCGCGACAGTCGTGGTCGAACGCCACGGGTTCCTTGCCCGCATGAATCAGGTCGTTGTTCAGGATGTCGAGCATCTCCAGGAACGAGGTGTCGGGCGAGATGTTTTCAACCTTGTAGGTCTCGAAAGCGCCTTTCGACTTGGCATCTTTCTGACGCCATATCTTCAATGTAAAATTCATGGTCTCAAATCATTAAATTAGTCCTTGTAGTTGCGCTGAGCCGGGTGTACGAACTCGAAGTTGAGGGGTTCCTTGGTCAGCTCGGGAGCCTGGTCCATGCCTTTGTACTCCCAGACGGCAGCATATACGAAGTTTTCGTCGTCGCGCTTGGCTTCGCCTTCCTCGGTCTGGTGTTCCGAGCGGAAGTGTCCGCCGCACGACTCTTCGCGGTTCAGGGCATCGCGGGCCATCAGCTCGCCCAGCTCCAGGAAGTCGGCCAGACGCAGGGCCTTTTCCAGCTCTACGTTGAACTCGTTCTCCTCTCCCACCAGCTTGACATCTTTCCAGAACTCTTTGCGCAGGGCCTGAATCTCGACGATCGCTTTTTCGAGCGATTCTTTGGTGCGGGCCATGCCGACATTCTCCCACATGATGTGTCCCAGTTGCTTGTGAATGTCGTCCACCGACTTCTCGCCCTTGATCGCAAAGAGCTTGGCGATCTTTTCCTTGACGGCTTTTTCGGCTTCGGCGAATGCCGGCGTGTCGGTGTCGACTTTCGGGGCCTGGATCTTGTGCGACAGGTAGTCGCCGATCGTGTAGGGCAGCACGAAGTAGCCGTCGGCCAGTCCTTGCATCAGGGCCGAGGCACCCAGACGGTTGGCTCCATGATCCGAGAAGTTGGCTTCGCCGATGGCGTAGAGACCCGGAATGGTCGTCATCAGGTTGTAGTCGACCCAGATGCCGCCCATCGTGTAGTGCACGGCGGGGAAGATCTGCATCGGCTCTTCGTAGGGGCTCACGTCGGTGATCTCTTCGTACATGTCGAAAAGGTTGCCGTAGCGTTGTTTGATGACCTCCTTGCCCAGACGTTCGATCGCCGTCTTGAAGTCGAGGAATACGGCCAGACCCGTTTCGTTCACACCGAATCCCGCGTCGCAGCGTTCTTTGGCGGCACGCGACGCCACGTCGCGCGGCACCAGGTTGCCGAACGCCGGGTAGCGGCGCTCCAGGTAGTAGTCGCGGTCTTCTTCGGCGATGTCCGAGGGTTTCTTGGCTCCCGTGCGGATCGCCTGCACGTCTTCGATCTTCTTGGGCACCCAGATGCGGCCGTCGTTGCGCAGCGACTCCGACATGAGGGTCAGCTTCGACTGCTGGTCGCCGTGCACGGGGATGCACGTGGGGTGGATCTGCGTGAAGCAGGGGTTGGCGAAGCCGGCGCCCTTGCGGTAGCACTGGAATGCGGCCGAGCCGTTCGAGGCCATGGCGTTGGTCGACAGGAAGAAGACGTTGCCGTAGCCGCCCGTGGCGATCACGACGGCATGGGCTCCGTGGCGCTCGATCTCACCGGTTACCAGGTTGCGGGCGATGATGCCTTTGGCCTCGCCGTCCTCCACCACGATGTCGAGCATCTCATGACGCGGGTAGCTCTTGACCGAGCCGGCCGCGATCTCCTTGTTCAGCGCGGCATAGGCGCCCAGCAGGAGTTGCTGGCCCGTCTGGCCGCGGGCATAGAACGTACGCGACACCTGCGCACCGCCGAACGAGCGGTTGGCCAGCAGGCCGCCGTATTCGCGGGCGAAAGGTACGCCCTGGGCCACGCACTGGTCGATGATGAGGTTCGAGACCTCGGCCAGGCGGTATACGTTGGCTTCGCGGGCACGGTAGTCGCCGCCCTTGATCGTATCATAGAACAGGCGGTATACCGAGTCGTTGTCGTTCTGGTAGTTCTTCGCCGCGTTGATACCGCCCTGCGCCGCGATCGAGTGGGCACGGCGGGGCGAATCCTGGATGCAGAAGATCTTGACGTTGTAGCCCAGTTCGCCGAGCGAAGCGGCTGCGGAGGCGCCTCCCAGTCCGGTTCCGACGATGATTACGTCCAGCTTGCGTTTGTTGGCAGGGCTTACGACCTTGATCGCCGCCTTGTGGTTGCTCCACTTCTGTGCGAGTTCGCCGGCGGGAATTTTAGCGTCTAATTTGAGTGCCATATGTTCGTATTGTTATATTGTTCTTGAAAATATCGGGGTTTAGCAGATGCCTGCGCAGCAGGGGCAGAGGCTCTTGGCGAAGTAGATCGCGACCACGGCGGCGAAGCCCAGGAAGACGATCGTCGCCACGATGTTGGAGATGCACTTCAGACGCGGATACCACGTGTCGTTGGCCCAGCCTACGGTCTGGAACATCGACCATACGCCGTGCGTGAGGTGGAACCACAGGGCGGCGAACCACACCAGATAGATCACCACGTAGTACCACTTCGAGAAGGTGTAGGCGATCAGCGTCGCGCCGTCGGTGGGAGCCAGGCCCAGCGAATTGACGTGGTTGCCCGTCAGCTCCACGAGCTGCATCTTCGCCCAGAAGTTGAAGAGATGCAGGGCCAGACCGCCCAGCACGATGAAGCCCAGCACGAGCATGTTCTTCGAAGCCCACGCCACGCCGGGCTCCTTGACCGTAACTTCGTAGCGCTGGGCGCCGCGTGCACGGTAGTTGTTCAGCGTCAGGACGATGGCGTAGATAAAGTGGATGGCCACGATGGCGGCCAGGCCGGCCGTAGCGACCAGCGCATACCAGTTGGCGCCCAGCAGCTCGCAGATCGTGTTGTAGGCTTCGGGCGAGAAGATCGCCGTCAGGTTCATGGACATGTGGAAGAGGATGAAGAGCACCAGCACGCAGCCCGAAATGCTCATCACCAGCTTCTTGCCCAGCGAAGAATTGCAGAGAAAACAGCTCATAACGATGAATTTGGATTATAATTGTTAATGTTTGCGCAGCGTTCCGCCGCGAAGCCATCGCACCCACCCGACGGGCCGGTTACGGACACTTCGCCGCATCGTGTCGCAAAGATAGCCATTGTTTGCGGAATAACAAAGAAAATCGAATCGATTGTTTTTGCGAGACATAATCTCCCTACTTTTCTTTGATTCTTAACATTCTACCACATCTTTCATTCAAATCCAATATTATATTTCGCAAAAATATAATATTTTCAATAAAAGTTTATTAGCTTGCAACATTATTAACCCAAAACAAACAATTATGAAAAAAAATTAGTTATGCACTTATGTGCAGTTCTGTCATCCTCTTTTCGGGTTGCAAAGACAATCGGGATTTGAAGAGCGAGCAAATTGAAAACCAGCCTAATGTATTTAACGCAGAATTAATCACCGCGTCAAATACAATCCGTAATGAAGTCAATAAGAATTCCCATACCGAAGGCTATTTATGCACATCCGAAACATCTTCTTTGAAATCGGAGATTTATGTAGATCCTATTAATGAAGAAACAATTGCTTACATAATAGGGAAAGATGACGAAGTTGTCCACATGCTAAAATTCCAAGTGGATTTTTATGAAGCTGATAATAAAATTTGTATGTTTACGGTTTATAATGAATTTGACGAACCAATTATAAGCGGAATATTCGACACCATTCATCGGTTATCGCAAATAACTCAAATTTACAATAACGATACTCCTACAAGGGCATCTGTTGCCGCTTGGGGATGTACGCTATCTTTAGGAATTGTCGGTGGAATATGGTCGACTGCTGCCGGAATGGTTTCTGCCGGTGCAGGGTTCGCAGTAGGAATGGCCTATACGGTAATGGCTATGGGCTTTTGCGGTGATTTATGAAACAAGGTTTTGGATATCCGATTATCGGAATAAGCATTTCGGTTCTTTTATTTACGATTGGAACGATAGCCGATATCGGAGTATGCCTTACGGCTGGAGTAGTGTTTTTTCTTTGCAATATCGGCACATTGATAGGTGTATATTGTCAAAAGAAAAACAATAAAAAAACTATTTTTATAGTATTATTAGTAATTGCTACTGTGTTGACGATACTTCTTGTGAAGTATTTTAGTTGCTTAAAAGTTTAGAAGTAAAGCAATCGAATGCTACCAATCTCTCCCCGTCCGATATACTGGACGGGGAGAGATTTTTTATAAAACAGGTTATCTCTGCGGAGATATTTACGAATCAGAATAAAACAGTTCTGTATCGATACAGAGCAGCCACAAGTGTCAGGTTACGACAATCTGCACAATTTTTGCAGTTTTTTTTCATCCTTTTTTCAGAAAACAGAGATGAAAAAACGTAAAATCGCGCTGGTACTGGGCGGCGGCGGGGCACGCGGTGCGGCGCACATCGGAGTCATCGAGACGCTCGAAGAAGCCGGCTTCGAGATCGCCTCCGTAGCCGGCACCTCGATGGGAGCGCTCGTGGGCGGCATGTACGCCGCAGGCCATCTGGCGCAGTTCAAGGAGTGGCTTTGCAGCATGGACCGCTACAAGGTATTCGGCATGATCGACCTGGCTTTCAGCGCCGAAGGGCTGGTCAAGGGCAACCGCGTGATGAAGGCGCTCCGGCGCATGGTTCCCGAAGTGGGGATCGAGCAGCTGAAGATTCCCTTCGCCGCCGTGGCGACCGACCTGCTGACGGGCCGCGAGGTGGTTTTCGACCACGGGAGTCTCTTCGACGCCATCCGCTCGTCGATCTCCATTCCGTCGGTCTTCCAGCCCGTGCGCCTCAACGGCATGCTGCTCGTCGACGGCGGGACGATCAACCCCGTACCGCTCGACCGCGTGGTGCGCCGGCCGGGCGACATGCTGGTCGCCGTGGACGCCAGCGCCCCTTTCTCGGGCGTGCGGCGCTCGATCAACTACTACAGCCTGCTCTCCTGCTCCTCGGAGATCATGATGCAGCGCATCACACGCCTGATGCGGCTGATCTACAGGCCCGACATCCTGCTCGAAATGCCCTGCGACCGCTTCGGGATCTTCGAGTTCCACCGCTCAGCCGAGATCTGCGACGCCGGGCGCCGCATGATGGAGGAGGCGTTGCAGCGGCAGGCGGTCGCGGAGGCGATCTGACGCCGGCCCGCCACCCTGCCCGAAACGAACGGGCCGCACCGCAGAATCTGCAGTACGGCCCATAAAAAAAAGCGACGGCCCTCGAAGAATTCAAAAATTCAGTGACGCAACTTCACACGGTTTTCGGGCCGTCGCTTATATTTTTTCCTTAATTCCTTTTTTTCTCTCTCCCGACTTTCTCTCTCCCCGTCTCTTTCTCTTTTCTCCTCCCCCCGCCTGCCGGCCTTCTCCGGCGGTTGCGACGAGGCTCCCGGGGTTCCTCGATACAAAGGTAAACAAAGATTCCGAATTTACAATACATGTGCCCGATTCTGGTATGGGTACGCCCGAAACCGTTAAATCGGAAGCCCTTTCCGGGGGTTCGAGCCCGCATTTTTCCGTATCGCGGCGAACTTTATCCGGTATGGATCCGCAAAATTCCCGGATCCGACCGTCGCGAATCCGGGAAGCGAAAAGCGGGAAAAGTCCCGATCGGCACCCCTGGGAAGCCGTTTTTCCGGACAATTATTTCTGGACGGCCGAACCGGCGTATTCCTTCAGCCGAAGACCGCGCTTGCCGAGCGGAAAACCCAGTCCGAAAGTGATATTGGCCGAGCGCCGCGTAACGGGGATGTAGCAGGACGAAAGCCGCGCCGTCAGGAAATCGGCCCCGACGAAGAAGTTGATCCACCCGGGACAGAGGTTCATGGCCAGGCCCAGCGAACCGCCGCAGCTGCCGACGGTATAGCTGCCCGAGAGGGTGAACCACCGGATGGGCGAGAAGTTGACCGAGCCGGTGAGGCTGTGGAGCGTCTTG
>JAIDKM010000364.1 GCA_029051915.1 Alistipes sp.
TTGTAGATCTCGGTATAGATCGTATCGTAGTACCGCCACGACGTAACGGGCGCCACGGCGATCGCCATCTTGAACAGCCCGTTGCCCTTCAATGCGCAGCTGACGGCCATGAAACCGCCGAACGACCAACCGTAGATGCCGATGCGGTCGGCATCGACCCACGGCTGCGCCGCCATATGCCGGGCCAGCGACAACTGATCCTCGACCTCCAGCGCACCCAGGCGGCCGTAGGTCTGCTTCTTGAAGCGCTCGCCCCGGAAACCCGTACCGCGCCCGTCGGCAGCGACGACGACGTAGCCCTTGTCGACCAACGCATCCTCCCAGTCGAGCGACCACCGGTCGGCGACGGTCTGCGACCCCGGGCCCGAATACTGGGTGAGCAACACGGGATAACGCTTCGAAGGATCGAAGTCGCGCGGACGAATGATGTAGGCGTTGAGCTCGTCGCCCCGCTCGGTGGTGAAAGTGAAGAACTCCTTGGCGGGACGTCCGGATGCCGCCAGCTCCTCCAGCAACTCTGCGCTGGCAGCGAGCGTACGCACCGGCCGGCCGTCGCCCGTACAAACCTCGACGCGGTTGGGCGTCGTAGCCGACGAGAAAGTCGAGATGTAGTATTTCATCCCCTGGCTGGGAGCGACGGTGTAGAATCCGTCGTCGGTCGTCAGGCGGCGCTTATCCTTGCCGTTGAGCGCCACGCTGTAGAGGTTGCGGCGCAAAGGAGAGGTCTCGGTCGAGAGGTACCACACCCGTTTGGGCGTGGTGGCGGCGACCTCGGTAACCTCCCAGTCGCCTTTGGTTACCTGAGCGATCAGACCGCGGCGGATGCCGTAGAGGTAGAGGTGCATGTAACCTGTATGGGTCTCCTGCCGCACGAGGAAACGCTCCTTGTCGATGAACGTGATCGTACCGTCGTCGACCCGCTCGACGTACTGCTGCGCCCGTTCCTCGTAGATCGTCCGCTGGGCCCCGTGGGGCTCGCACAAGACGACCTCGAAAGTATTCTGCCGCCGGTTGATGCGATGGTACCACAGGCGTCCGTCGGGCGTGAAGCCGATCCGGGGTACGTACTGGTCGCTCTCGGGCCCGGTATCGATGCGCTCGCTCCCGCCGGTGGCGAGATCGATGACGAAGAGCTGCACCGTAGAGTTGGTCTCCCCGGCTTTGGGGTACTTGAACGAAAAAGCCTCGTTATGCAGTGTGCCGTCGAAGCGCATCATCTGCATCGTGGGCACGGCCCGCTCGTCGAAACGCAGATAAGCGACGCGGCGGCCGTCGGGCGAAAAAGCGTAGGCGCGCGTGAGACCGAACTCCTCCTCGTAGACCCAGTCGGTCGTGCCGTTGATGACGGCATTCCACTCGCCGTCGCTCGTCAGGCGGCGAGTCCGGCCCGTGGCGATGTCGTAGAGGTAGAGGTCGTTGCGGTCGGAATAGAGGATCGAGGCGCCGTCGGGCGAAAACGACGCGTCGCGCGGAGCCACGGCCTCGGGCAACACGGGCTGCAACGACCGTCCGTCGGAGAGGAAGTACTTCGAGGTATAGGAGTGCCGGTAGATGGGCGTGCGGCCCGAGGCGATGAGGATGCAACGCTCGTCGGGCGAGAAGGCGTAATCGGAAATCGTCGGGCGGAACGCCGACGGCGGCAACAACCTTTCGCCCGGAGTTTCAGCGGCGTAGGCGTAACGCACGATGTCGTTCTGCTCGATGACCGTATAGTGCTCACCATCGTTCATCGACCGGATGCCGGCGACGCGCTCGTTCAAGGAACGCAGCCGGGCGATGGCGGCATATTCGTTCTGGGCCTGCGCCGAGCCGAAGCAAGCCGAGAAAGCCAACAGGAAGAAGAAGCGTTTCAACGTCATCAGATATCTTTCGTATCGAATTCGCGACCCAGGCGCTTGCCGGTTACGAACTTGGAATTGTCCATCTTGGTATTGAATTGGTCGACCGTAACGCGGGCCAGCGTCTCATAAGGCGTGGCGAGCAGGTCGAAGTCGAGCGCGAAAGCGATCGCCTCCTCGAGGACGCGGATCAAGGCATCGCGGTCGAGCTCCCCGCTGCCGAACCCGGCGGCCGGCATCGAACGCTGTCCTTTGCCCTCGACGAAGTAACGGCGCTCGCGGTTGATGAACAACCGGCCGATCAGGTAACCCTCGGCGGCATTGCGGTTGAACTTGAACGAATCGGAGAGGAAGTTGTAGATGTTGATGACCCCGCAATAAGCGTTCTCCCGGTCGGCACCGACATAGGCCGTCTGCCGGACGGGATGCTGCGCGTCGAAGTCGAAGACGTCGGTGTGCATCTGGAAGATCAGCACGTCGTTGGCCACCTGCAACTGGGCCTCGAACTTGCCGCGGTCGCGGTACTCGATCCTCACGCGCCGGTCGAGACGCCCCTCCAGCTGGTCGTCCAGCTCCGAAGCCATCTCCAGAAGGGTCTCCTTCAACGAATTGAACGTAGCGAAAGTCGAATCGAAGACCTTCTGTTTGAGGGTCGACTTGCGGATCACGGTTTCGAGGATCCGCGCTCTGAGCGGAGGATTTTCCATAGCGAACGTCTTACTTGATTTTCAACTCCATGCCGGCGGCGAGCGGATCGCCGCTCTTCAAACCGTTGATCTTGGCGAGCGACCGCACGCGGATGCCGTAGGACTGAGCCACGGAACGCAGCGTCTCGCCCTCGCGGCAGATATGATGGCGGGCGTTGCCGCGCCAAGCCGTCAGCTTGCGCTCGATGAAGACCACCTCGTCGGCCTCGGGCTCCATGCGCTTGCCCTTTGCGTCGTTGAACTTGCGCAAGTTGCCGACGGACAAGCGGAATTTGCGTCCGATATTCTTGAACGAATCGTTCTCTTTGGCCACGATGTAATGCACGCCGTTGGTGGTATAGACGTTATACCCCTCGTGGGCGTTGATCGTTACGCGGAAATTGTCGGGATCGATCAGATAACCCCCGGAGACGCTCACGGCATCGCGACGCGAATCGACCTGCACCTCGATGAGCCGCCCCCGGCCGGCCGCATAGAGCCGCTCGCCGTCGGGCTGGTCGAGCAAATAGAGCTTGTAACTTTCGATGATCCGCACCAGGCGCTGAGCATAGTCGGGGGCCGTGGCATAACCGGCGGCTTTCAGTCCGCGCGCCCAACTTCTGTAGTCGGTCGACGCATAGGCGAAAAGCGAGTCGTAGCGAGGCTGCGTGTCGAGGAACTCGGCATGATCGTGGTACGACGCCTCGACCGACTCGTAGGCCCGGAAACATTCGCCCGCCTCGTCGTCGTCGTGGTAGACGCGGGGGCCGCTCCAATTGCGCTTGCACTTGATGCCGAAGTGGTTGTTCGACTCCAGCGAAAGCCGGCTGTTGCCGCTGTCGGACTCGAGGATGCCCTGTGCCATCGTGATGCTGGCCGGAATGCCGTAACGCTCCATCTGGGAGACGGCGATCGACTTGTAACGGTCGATGTATTCCTCGCGCGTGATACGCTGCGCATCGGCCGATGCGACGGTCAACAGCATGATTCCGCTCAGGAATATTGCAGTTCTGGAAAAAATCATTATCTTTGTTTTTAGGTTTACCCAACAAAGGTACTATTTTCCGCCGAAACTGCAATATAAACCGACCGAAACTATGTTCACCCAAAACGCGAACACGATTTTCAATCGTTCGATCGAAGACTACCATCGCTGGGACGACGTGGATCATCCGATCGAAAACCCCTACGAGCGAGGCACGCTCGATCACCTGCTCTATCACAAGAACTGGATCGACACCGTACAGTGGCATCTGGAAGACATCATCCGCAACCCGGAGATCGACCCCGTCGAGGCGCTGGCCATCAAACGCCGGATCGACAAGTCGAACCAAGACCGCACCGACATGGTGGAATATGTCGATTCCTACCTGATGGACAAATACAAGGAAGTCGTTCCGACGCCCGACGCCCGGCTCAACACCGAGACGCCGGCATGGGCCGTCGACCGGCTGTCGATTCTGGCGCTGAAGATCTACCACATGGAACAGGAGACCCGCCGCAG
>JAIDKM010000365.1 GCA_029051915.1 Alistipes sp.
CTGCACGGAGAACGCCGCTACCGGGTACGTCTTGAACTGGGACTGCTTGCCTACAACCTGCTGTGCGAAGAATATCCGCTGGCCGAACGCGACATCCGTCCGGCAGGGGAGGGCCGCTGGCTATTGGACACCGAAGTAGCCGGCATGGCGGGCATAGGCCGCTTTGCGGTGGGCCTGCTGGACGACATCCGCATAATCGACTCGCCGGAACTGGAAGAACACCTGCGCCGCTACATGGCCGAAAACGCACTGTGAAACAAACCGTCATGGAGATCCGATCCTTAGCCGACACCGATTTCGACACGCTATACGAAGCCTTCGCACTCTCCTTCGCCGACTACGAAATCCACCCCGGTCGCGAAGAACTGCGCAAGATGCTCCGCCGCCGGGGATTCGCACCCGAACTCTCGTTCGCGGCATTCGACGGAGACCGAATTGCAGCCTTCACGCTCAACGGCATCGGTCAACACGACGGAGTGCCGACCGCCTACGACACCGGCACGGGAACCCTGCCGGCCTATCGCGGACAAGGGCTGGCATCGCGAATCTTCGCCGGCGCGATTCCGCATCTGAAAGCAGCGGGAATCCGGCAATATCTACTGGAAGTGCTGCAACACAACCCGCCGGCCATTGCTGTCTATCGCAAGATGGGCTTCGAGACGACCCGCGAATTCAACTACTTCCGCCAAGAAAAACGACTCGCGATCCGACCGCAGAAACGACCGAGCTTTCCCCATGCGATCCGGCCGGTGGAAGTCGACGCGATCCGCCGGCACGCCGATTTCCGAGATTTCCGCCCCGCGTGGCAAAACGATCTTGACTCCATTGTCCGGGCCGGCGACGATCTCCTCCGCATCGGACTCTACCGAGACGACGAACTGATGGGTTACTGTATTTTCGAACCCGCCACGGGCGACATCACGCAACTGGCCATTGCCCCCGGACACCGCCGGCAAGGCATCGGCTCGGCGCTATTCGGCCATGCCTTCGACAACATCGCAAGCGATACGATCAAGATCATCAACACCGAAATTGCCTGCGAATCATTCGTTTGCTTCCTCCGGAAGATGAACATCCCGATCCAAGGCAAGCAATTCGAGATGGTACGCGCATGGTGAAGCACGGAGACGAATTTTGAAATAAATTCGCACTGTGTCATAACCTGACACAAAACCGCTGTTCCTTTGCACCTGTAAACCAAAAAAAACGCAAAGAGATGGGAACAGCCTACAAAATCAGATGCCGCCACTGCGGCGCGCGATTCGACCACTACACCCAACCCGGATACGGCCTGCTGGCCCCCTGTGCCGGATGCGGCGACTATGTTGAAACCCAGACGGCGATCCGCTGCCCGGCCTGCCGCAAGAAACTCAACACCACGCAAGAAGAATTCAACGAACAGGTGGAAGTAACCTACGAATGGGACTGAACGGCGAAAAAGTGGCCCGAAACGCGACGGACGAAAGAGAATTTTTATTACCTTTACGAAAACTATTCGCTTTTTCCGACCGAAGATGACCAGACTGCAACCGGGAGACCAAGCTCCCGACTTCCGATCGACGACGCAGGAGGGAGAGACCCTGACGCTGGCCGACCTCAGAGGCCAACGGGTGATTCTCTACTTCTATCCGAAAGACAACACCCCGGGCTGCACACTCGAAGCGC
>JAIDKM010000366.1 GCA_029051915.1 Alistipes sp.
ATGCGGGCCATGCCGATATTCTGGATCACACGCAGGTGCGTGAGATACTCCTGTCCGAAAGTCATCCAGAAGCGGGCACGCTTGATGGAGGGATAATTCTTGACGAGCGACTCCAACTCCTCGTGATAGATGACATACGATTCGCGCTCGCCGATCCCGGGATAATTCAGCGGCTTGTGAATCTCGTGCGGCTCGGTAACGACCCACTGCCCGTTTTCATAATAACGGCCCTTCTGCGTAACCTCGCGGATGTTGATCTCGGGGTTGAAGTTGGTGGCGAAAGCCTTGCCGTGGTTGCCGGCGTTGCAGTCGACGATATCGAGGTAATGGATCTCATCGAAATGATGCTTGGCAGCATAAGCGGTGAAAATGGCCGTAACGCCCGGGTCGAAACCGCAGCCGAGAATGGCCGTGAGTCCGGCAGCCTTGAAACGATCCTGATAGGCCCACTGCCACGAATATTCGAAATGAGCTTCGTCCTTGGGCTCATAGTTGGCCGTATCGAGGTAGTTGCACCCGCATTCGAGACAAGCGTCCATGATGGTCAGATCCTGGTACGGAAGAGCGACGTTGACGACGATGTCGGGCTTGAATGCGCGGAACAGCTCGCACAGCTCGGGGACACTGTCTGCATCGACCTGCGCAGTCTTCACGCGGTTGCCGCCGATCGCGGCCGCAACGGCGTCGCATTTGGACTTGGTGCGGCTGGCGAGCATGACTTCCGAGAAAACAGGATCGGCCGCAATTTTCTGAGTAACGACCGTGCCGACGCCGCCGGCGCCGATGATTAAGGCTTTACACATGACTATTCTGAAAATTTGAGATTATAATCGTATTTAACGCATACAAAAATATCGTTTTATTTTGGTAAAACAAAAATAATCTCTACATTTGCACCACCAAAACGGCGATGCGCCCGATTGGCATACGGAGAATCCGTAGCTCAGCAGGTAGAGCACAACACTTTTAATGTTGGGGTCCTGGGTTCGAGCCCCAGCGGGTTCACCAAAGACGGGAGGTCGAATGACCTCCCGTTTGTTTTACGGCCTCCCACGAATGCTTTTGTCGTAAAACCCCGAACCGCCCGAAAGCCGTCTTGCAAAAGCTCACTGCTGCCGAAGGTCGACATCGCTCCAGCAGAACCGGGGAATGAAATCGCGACTGCAGGAAATATCCCGGGCACGGATACGCAGATTCCGGAACGTGAAATCGGAAAGCCGATACTGATCGTCGGCCTGCACGACATCGAAAAATGTATCGCATGCAAGGTCTATATGCCGCATCGTAACATGCGAAGCCTGCGACAAGGGAATATCCTCCCGTCCCTTGAGATCGAAAAACTGAGTCCAGGGCATCACGAAAAGGAACGAATGCGCATTGCCGGAGACCTCCTCCACAAGGATATGTTCGTAATGCTGGGGCGTGTCGGGCCGCATCTTGAGCCACAGCAACCGGTCGGCACGATCGACCCGGCAACGCCGCAGTACGATGTTGCGGCAATGAATGGCTTCGCTGCCGCAGGTCAGGCAGCTATGGCAATATCCGTAAGTGCAATCTTCGATGATGATATTGTAATTGCCGCCGTTCGTCGGATCGGAATCGGCCCACGGGCCTTTGCCGCCCTTGAGCGCCACGGCATCGTCGTTGACCGACATATAACACCCCCGGATCAGCACGTTGGAGCAAGCATCGAGATCGACAGCATCGGAACTGGGAGCCCGCACCGGCTCGGCCGGTGCCAGAATCCGCAGATCGAGCAGCCGCATGAACTCCGAGCGATAGATATGCGTCGTCCAGAACGGTGAATTGCAGAGCGTAAGATCCTGCAGCTGCACGTTCTTCGAATTGGAAATGTAAACCAGCCGGGGCCGCAGTTCGTCCATGTTGGTGCATGCCGGATTGACCTCGCGCCGCAGCCAGAACGATCTCCAGTAACGCGCGCCGTTTCCGTCGATCGTGCCCTCGCCCGACATGGTGAATCCATCGATGCCGTCAGCGTTGACCAGCGCAGCAAAGTAGCGGAGCGACTGCCCCTCGATGCGCGTGTCCACAACCGGAAAATCGGAAATATCGTCGCTGCCTTTCAGCACCCCGCCTCGCTCGACATGCAGATGGGTGCCGGGGCGGAAAAAGAGCGCTCCCGAAAGAAAAACACCCTCGGGAATCACCACTACCCCGCCCTGCTCTGCCGCCAGATCGATGACAGCTTGCAGCGCGGCAGTCTGCACGAGCGTGCTGTCGCGCACAACCCCGTAGTCGGTAACGACGAACCGTTCGCCCAGCAAGGCCGGGTCGATCTTGTCGTGGCATTCGAACCACGGATCGATAGGCGTACCGTCGGGAAAAGTCGCAGCGGCATCGGCCGCAAAGGAGAAACACAGGCACCAGAGAGTCAACAAATATTTCATATCCGAATCCAACGTTAAGGCCGAACCAAAGATACGATTTATCCGATCGCCATCCAAAAGCAAAACAAAAAAATCGCTCCGGATGCGAACACCCGGAGCGACTGCGGAATAGCGGCGTATTACAATCGTTTCAGACCGCGCGTCTGCGCCTTGTCGGTTACCTCGCGGAACGAGATGGCATACCCGCCGCCGGCGACGGCCGGCTGACGCAGGCGGGACTTGGACGTAACAAGAACTCGACGGACGGTATACGCCTGCGGATTAGTCCGGTAATCGGCATCGGGAGCATCGGCGTAGATGGTGGCCACGTAGGTTTTGCCCGGATCGAGGAAGTCGAAGGCGATCTGCGACAGATGCGACCGCTCGCCCGTAACGTTGCCGACGAACCACTGTCCCGACTCCTTGCTCTTGCGGGCAACGGTGATATACTCCCCGGGCTCGGCTTCAAGATAGCGGCTCTCCGACCAGTCGAGCGCCACGTCCTTGATGAACTGGAACGCATCGGAGAAACGTTCGTAATTCTCGGGCAGATCGGCCGCCATCTGCAGCGGCGACGACATGACGACGTAGATGCCCAGCTGGTTGGCGATGGTGCAGTTGGCATGCGAATGATTGTCGGGGTTGATCTTCGAGATCTCCTGCTCGAAGATGCCCGGCGTATAGTCCATCGGGCCGCCGATAAGTCGGGTGAAAGGCAGGACGGAGACGTGGGAGGGTTTCGAACCGCCGAAAGCCTGATATTCGGTACCGCGGGCCGACTCGTTGCCGATCAGGTTGGGCCACGTACGGCACAGACCCGTAGGCCGCACGGCCTCGTGGGCATTGACCATGATGCGGTGCTCGGCAGCTCTCTCGACAGCATACTGATAGTGGTTGACCATCCATTGGTTGTAGTGGTTGTTGCCTTTCGGGATGATGTTGCCGACGTAGCCCGACTTCACGGCGTCGTAACCATGTTCGTT
>JAIDKM010000367.1 GCA_029051915.1 Alistipes sp.
GTGCCGGGTTCTGTATCGCGGAAGGTATAGGATCTTTCGGTGCAGACGACCACGCCGTCCCGGAGCCACTCGATGCGGAAGTCGTCGAGGTCGTCGTTGCGGATGTCGGGCGCGAGGATGTAATCGGTGTCCGGGAGAGCCTTGAGACCTTTCGGCGGAACGATCAACGAGATGGCGGGCGGTGCGAGCTCCAGCACCTCGACCTTCAACTCCTCCCCGGCGGATCCGGCCGGAGTTGCGACCTGCAGATCGAGGTAGAGCTCCTGCGCCCGATCCCACGTGTAACGCAGAACCGGCTCGGAAGAGAGGAGCTCTCCGTTCGCTGTCCAGGCGTAGTGCGCATCGTCGGCATGGAGGTAGGTCGGGGCGATGGTCAGCTCGCGGCCGACCTTGACCGTGTAGATGCCCGTATCGCTGTCGAGCTCGATGACCGGAGCCGGCTCGATCTGTTCGGTGAGCACGCCGTCCTTGTTGCAGGCGGCGGCGAGCAGCGAGAGTGCGAGGGTGCAGAAAGTCGATCTTTTCATCTTCAAAACGAAAGGGCGGCGGACGGTGCCGGCCGACCCGAATGGTTGTTCGTGCTGTACGGATTGCTGCCGGGGTTTTCGTCTGCCCGGATCGGGAGCACCGCGCCGAAGCGGAAGACGTGCAGCCATGCGGGCGGGAAGGAGATCGAAAAGAGAGGGGCTGTTTTCTGGAGAGCCTTGTTCTGTCTGATCGGACGCCAATTACCCGTGGCCGCTGAATTCCGTTCGGTCAAGCAGGTCTTCTGGCTCGTCCCGTCTACCGCGCCTTCCCGGCCGGACGACCAGTGGCAAAGAGAGCGATAGACCGCGATGGGACTTACAGCTGCAGGTACAGCTCCGGATTCTCACCGGTATTCCCTTTTGTTCCGGATCGGCATGCCGATCGGAAACTTGACGGTACAAATGTAGTGTTTTTTTCGGATAAAGCCCGTGCCTCCGTTCTTTTATTTCGGGCGGGGAGCCTTGGGCGATGCCGGGGATTTCCCGGCCGGCTCCAGTGCATAAAAAAAGACCTCGACTTTTCGGTCGAAGCCCTCTTTGCTTTGTGGAGAATACGAGATTCGAACTCGTGACCTCTTGCATGCCATGCAAGCGCTCTAGCCAGCTGAGCTAATCCCCCGT
>JAIDKM010000368.1 GCA_029051915.1 Alistipes sp.
GTTCTACCAGAACGAGGAGATTCTCGCTCTGCCCAAAGACGGATTCGTCGGCAAGCCGCTGGGAGACCGCAATAATTTGTGGGACGAGGAGAACCAGATCTGGTACGGGCAGATGTCCGACGGCAGCTGGATCGTCGGACTCTTCAATCGCGAAGACGATACGCGAACCCGCTCCGTCGACTTCTCGCGGCTGGGCATCCGCGGCCGCATGAAGGTGCGCGACTTGTGGAAGCATGCCGACGAAGGCGAGGCCGACAGGCTGAATGTCCGGCTCGAACCCCATTCGTGCAAAATCGTGAAACTGACCTCCGCAGAATAGACCATGTTTGCGAAATCCTTTTTTCTTCGGCTGGCTGCGACCTGCATCTTCCTTGCAGGCGCGGCCGTTGCCGGGGCGCACGAACTCGTGTCGCCCGACGGACGCCTGCGACTGACCGTCGAGGTGAAGCAGGGAATACCTTATTATCGGCTCGATTTCGGAGATCGCTGTGTGCTTGGCAAGAGCCGTTTGGGCGTGGCGCTGTGCAACGAGCGAGGATATGTGGGCGACCTTGTGATCGCAAGTATCGAAAGCGCTTCGTGCGACGAGACTTGGCAGCCCGTTTGGGGCGAGGTGGCGCAGATCCGCAACCATTACAACGAGTTGCTCGTTCGCTTTCTGCAACCCGACAGCAGTCGGAAACTCGACGTCCGTTTCCGGCTTTTCGACGACGGGCTGGGTTTCCGTTACGAATTTCCCGAGCAGCCTACGCTGCACGTCTTCGAGATGCAGGAGGAGCTTACCGAGTTCAATCTCGGCCATGATTACACGGCTTTCTGCATGCCCGGCGATTACGACACCAGCGAATTCACCTATACGACGGCTCCGCTGTCCCGCCTGCGCGAGGAGATTCCCCGTCAGTCCGCCGCCCATAAGAGCTACGAGGCTAAGTCGGCCGGCGATCTGGTCGTGCAGACACCCCTGATGCTTAAGGGTGCCAACGGGCTGTATGTCAACATCCACGAAGCGGCGCTCGTCGATTATGCCGCTTTGGAACTCAATGTCGACGACGAGCGCTTCGTGCTTTCCGCCAACCTGATGCCCGACCGCAACGGCTCCAAAGGTTTCCTGCAGGCCGGATGCCGTTCGCCGTGGCGCACGGTCGTCGTCTCGGACGATGCCCGCGACATCCTCGCCAGCAAGCTGATTCTCAATCTCAACGAACCGTGCGCATATGCCGATACGTCGTGGATCCGGCCTATGAAGTTCGCGGGTGTCTGGTGGGAGTATTTCATCGGCATCGGTCGCAGCTGGGCCTACAGCGATTATTCCGATGCCAAACCGGGCGTTACCGACTATACCCGGATCACACCGAACGGCCGCCACGGAGCTACGACCGACAACGTCAAGCGTTACATCGACTTCGCTGCCGCGAACGGCATCGACGCTGTGCTGGTCGAGGGCTGGAACGAAGGCTGGGAGGATTGGTCGGCCTATACCAAGAACCGACATTTCCTTTTCGACAAGGCTTATCCTGACTTCGACGTCGAGGAGTTGCAGCACTACGCGGCCGAAAGGGGAGTGCGGATCATGATGCACCACGAGACGGCTGCCAATGCGGCCGATTACGAGCGTCAGCTGGAGAATGCTTTCCGCTTCATGGCCGATCACGGTTACAATGCCGTGAAGACCGGTTACGTCGGGCGGATCATTCCTCGCAGCGAGTACCATGGTTCGCAGTGGATGAACAACCATTACATCCACGTTGTGCGCCGGGCCGCCGATTATGGAATCATGGTCAACAGCCACGAGGCCGTGCGGCCTACCGGACTTTGCCGAACCTATCCCAACTGGATCGCGCAGGAATCGGCCCGGGGCACGGAGTTCGAGACGATGGGCGGCAATCCGGCCGACCATACCACCATCCTGCCTTTCACGCGGTTGATGGGCGGTCCGATGGACTATACGCCGGGCATTTTCCAAGGCGATCTCTCTTATTACAAGGAAGGCTTCAAGCACCACGAGCAGGCCGCTACGACGTTGGCGCGTCAGCTTGCTCTTTATTGCACCATGTATAGTCCGTTGCAGATGGTGGCCGATCTTCCCGAAAATTACGCGCGTTTCGACGATGCGTTCCAGTTCATCCGCGACGTAGCCGTGGATTGGGACGACAGCCGTTATCT
>JAIDKM010000369.1:0-18764 GCA_029051915.1 Alistipes sp.
AAGACCTTGCGGCTGTTCCACGCGAATATCTGCTCGTAAAGCTCCGTCTTCGTTCCGCACCACGTAATACGAACACGTGGCAAGGATTGCTCCGCCTGCTGTTGTTCCAATGCGTACAACTCTTTCGTCAGATAAGTGAGCAATAATTCGTTGGCCAACAATTTCGCCACTTTGAAATCGGCATTGGTCGAGAACTTTGGATCGCGTTCGTAATGGAACGATTCGAGGTATAGTGCCGTATCGTTCCGATTGCGCAGATAATACAACGAATCCAAATGCGTCATGCCGGAGCGATAGTAACGCACGAAATCGGAGTGTTTGTTGTTGTAACGGTTGATTGCCTTGATTTCATCCCGCAGATAGACATGTTGCGATTCGACACCCACGGGACGGTTCATCTCGATGTTATAAACTTTGCGATAATAGATCAGACGATGGTACAACCGAGGCTTGATAACCTTGAAAAACTCGATCTCCTCGGCTTCGGTGCTGAATGTATAGCCGGCGACAAACTCCCTCAACCGCTGAAAAGCATCGCCCAAAACGAGCGATGCTTCTAAGGATTTTTTCAGAACGTTTAAATTCGAGAGTTCGAGGTTTCTTAATTTTTTCTCGATCTCTTTTTCGAGAGTTTCAATAAATTTTTGCATAATATCTTTCTTTTTATTTGACCATTAAAGATAAATAACAAGAAAGATTACGTGCTATATTCTTATTGTTATTCACATAAAATTAAACATGAATTAGAGAGTAGTGTTATACGAAAAAAAATACTATCTTTGCAGTAGCAAAAGAGTTATTTGGATATTGGAAAAATGAAGTGTTCTTAAACACTTGCAACTTACTTATCCGTTGCCCTCTTTTATACGATTCTCTTCTAAATCGTTTATGCCCAAATAAATATCTCCGGGCAATCTCAAAGATACGAATAAGCCGAGCGTAATGCCAAATTTATTTGAGCATTACCGAGGCGGGAGTATCTAAGACGCAGTCAAAGATACGAAGAAATTCGGATAAAGTAAGGTCATGGCGAGGAATAAGGTTAAGTGTTTGAGAGGCAGAAATGTTACCCGCCGCTCCTCGTCGGGGCGAGAAAAGGAGCACTTATGTGCTCCTTTTTCACAATCCGTATCCGAACCTCAGCATTCCTGCGCATTTCCAACTGCCGCCGCTGCGGATGCAATGCAAGGCGGGTTGCAGATAGCATGTTCGGGCGAGCGGGATCTTTACGGTCGCCTCCGTCGCCCATTCGTCGCCGATGGCGAATCGGGCGCAGTTCGAGACCAGCCCGAGTTCCGCCTTGCGGCAACGCATCAGAAAGCCCGCTCCGGCGTACATGTTGCAAGCGGCCTTCCGCGACGGGCTGGCCGAATATTGCAACAGCGCATATAGCGACGGCGAAATCCGAAGTTCCGCATAGGCCCAGAGGGCGACGTTCGTCATCTTCCCGGCTCTCTCCGTTTCAGAAGCGATGCCGCTAAAAAAAGTAGTGCCGATATTAAAATTGCTGCCATTGTTCCGATAGTTGAGCGATGCGATACCGAATATCCCGTCCGACGCGGGACAAATGCGGAAGACATTCTGCCGTCCCGCGAACCGATTATGCCCCGTGCCGTTGTAGAGCGTGGTCCGGAATTGCCAGTGCTCCGTTTCGAAGGCGTAATGTATGCCGAATGACGAGAGCGGATAGTTGGCAATCGGGGCGTTGGCCGAAATCGTGGGAAATATGCCGCACGAGCTGTTGGTGAATAACGAGGTAACGGGCGAGACGAAATAGTCTTCGTTCATATTGCGGATGCCGAGGAACAGCATATGCGCCTCTCCTTGCCATCGAATGCCCGCTACGGCGAGCCCGAGCGGCAGATTCTCCTCCTCGATGTTGGAGAAGGTCTGCCAATCGTCGATTAGCCGTTCGTCCCTCGTTCGGGCGATGCTGATGGTCGCCAGATCGAAATGAAACCGTTCGCCTGCGGCCAGCGTGAAGTCAGCGCGCAGCAGGTTTACCCAGTTGGCGGCCCGACGGAAATCCGTCTGCATCTCGGTGGTGTACTCCGCCGAGAGCTGCTGCGCCGCCAAGCGGTGGCTGCTCATGGCAGCCACCGACAGCGTCAGAAAAAATACGATTCTTTTCATCGGTCGAGTTCATGATTAAAGCCATTTTTGGAATCGGCGGATATACCACACCTTTACCGCCTGCGTCAGGGTGCAGTAGGCCAGCAGCGAGAGTACGAGCCAAGGGAAGTAGCTCCACGGCAGGGGCATGAGTCCGACGCTCGCTCCCAGCGAGGTGAAGGGCAGTACGATGCCGACAGCCATGACGACGCCTGTCATCAGCAGCACGGGCCACGAAGCACGGCTCTGGATGAACGGAATCTTCCGCGTGCGGATCATGTGGACGATGAGCGTCTGCGACAGAAGTCCCTCGATGAACCAGCCCGACTGGAACAGCGTCTGCATCTCGGTCGACTGGCAGCCGAAGACGTACCACATCAGCAGGTAGGTCGTGATGTCGAAGATCGAGCTGATGGGGCCTATCCAGATCATGAAACGGCTCAGGTCGGAGGAGTCCCAGCGGCGGGGTTTGCGCAGATAGTCGTCGTCCATGCGGTCGAACGGAATGGCGGTTTGCGAAATATCGTACAGCAGATTCTGGATGAGCAGGTGGATGGAGAGCATCGGTAGGAAGGGCAGGAAGGCGCTCGCCACCAGCACGCTGAACATGTTGCCGAAGTTGGAGCTGGCCGTCATCTTGACGTATTTGATGATGTTGCCGAACGTGCGGCGCCCCTCCTCGACCCCGTTTTCGAGCACCATGAGGTCTTTTTCCAGTAGGATGATGTCGGCACTCTCCTTGGCGATGTCCACCGCCGAATCCACCGAGATGCCGATGTCCGACTGGCGCAGGGCCGCCGCATCGTTGATGCCGTCGCCGAGGAATCCCACGGTGTTGTCCTGCGCTTGCAGCAGCGTGATGATTTCGGTCTTCTGCATCGGCGTCAGTCGGGAGAAAACCGTGGCACGCTGCACGGCGAGCCGTTTTTCGGCGGCGTCCATCGCTTCCAGCGCCGGCCCCGTTACGCTTCGGGTCGTGTCTATGCCCACTTGCCGGGAGATGGTGCGCACTACCGCTTCGTTGTCGCCCGAAAGGACTTTCACTTCGATTCCGTGTTCATGCAGCCGGCGAACGGCATTCGCAGCCGACTGCTTGGGAGGATCAAGAAAGGCAAGATAACCGATCAGCACCATATCGCGCTCGTCCTCTACGGCGAAGCCGCCGCCCTTGTCCGAAAAACTCTTGTGAGCCACGGCGAGTACGCGCAGCCCCTCGTTGTTCATCCGTTCGCTTATCTGCTTCGCTTTGCGGCGCAGCTCGTCGGTCAGGGGCACCGCTTCGCCGCCGACTTCCGTGTGCGAGCAGACATCCAGCATCTCGGCCACGGCGCCTTTGGTGATGATCTGACGCTTCCCCTGCCGGTCTTCCACCACCACGGACATGCGGCGGCGGGTGAAGTCGAACGGAATTTCGTCGACCTTGCGGTAGTTCTCTTTCAGCGACTCCATGTCGAGCTCCTTCACGTGCGAAAGGATCGCCTTGTCCATCAGGTTGCGCAGTCCGGTCTGGAAATAACTGTTGAAGTAGGCGTGGCGCAAAATCCGCTTGTCCTCATCGGCGCTTCCGTCGGCGTTGACATGCCGTTCCAATACGACCCGGTCGCAGGTCAGCGTCCCCGTCTTGTCGGTGCAGAGGATGTTCATCGCGCCGAAGTTCTGAATGGCGTTCAGATCCTTGACGATCGTCTTCTTGCGCGACATCGCGACCGCGCCTTTCGACAGGTTGGCCGTAACGATCATGGGCAGCATCTCCGGCGTCAGGCCCACAGCCACCGAAACGGCGAAAAGGAAAGCGTCCAGCCAGTCGCCCTTGGTCAGGCCGTTGACCAGAAAGACGAAAGGCACCATCACCAACATGAAGCGGATGAGCAGCATGCTCACCTTGGCGATGCCGCGGTCGAAAGCCGTGGTCGCCCGATGTCCGGCGATGCTTTTGGCGATGGTTCCCAGATAAGTGTCGCCCGCCGTGGCGAAGACGATGCCCGTGGCGGCTCCGCTCACCACGTTGGAGCCCATGTAGCAGATGTTGTCCAGCTCGACCACGCTGCCCTTGCGGAATCGTTTCCCCTGCACTTCGGGGTGCTTCTCGATGCTCTCCGACTCGCCGGTGAGCGACGCCTGACTGATGAACAGGTCTTTCGATTCGACGATGCGTAGGTCGGCAGGCACCATGTCGCCGGCGGAGAGCAACACGAGGTCGCCCGGCACGAGGGCGTCGATGCCGATCTCCTCCGTCTCGCGGCCGGCACGCTTCACGGCGCAGGTATTCGTTACCATGCGTTGCAGCGCCGCGCTCGACACGCTTGCTTTCCACTCCTGCCAGAAACGCAGGATAGCGCTGAGCACCACCATCGTGGAGATGATGATGATCGCCGTCCAGTCCTGCTCCGCCGGTTCGGCAAGATAGACATCGAGCAGATAGGAGATGACTACCAGCCCCGTCAGCACGCCGATGAACGGATTGATGAAGGCCTTGACGAACATTGTCAGCGGATTTTCACGCCGCTCGTGTTCCACCTCGTTCTTGCCGTAAAGCGACTGCCGCCGAGCGACCTCGGCGCTGTCGAGACCGTCGGGCGAGGTCTGAAAATAGTTGAATACCGCAGCCAGCGGTTGTCCTGCGGCCAGAAATACCTTTTCGGCATTGAATGTCGAGAGGCTCTTTTTTCTTCTCTTCCACATAGCATTTCGTTTTTTCAATGATGATCGTGTTCGCGTTTTCACGCGGCAAAGGTCGGCCGTTTCATCGGCAAAGGCCGTTAGAGAAGAATTAGAACGCTATTAGAAAACCATTAGAACCGTCGCAGGCCGGGCACGGCACTCCGGCAGACGACAAAAGGCTGCATCCGTTGTAAGATGCAGCCTTCCGAAAGCGGGAGCGCAGGCGACCGGTGCGGTCAGACGTGCGGCAGTTCCACCACGAACGTGGTGCCCTTGCCCTGCTCCGAGTGTACGGCGATTTCGCCCTCGTGCAGCCGGACGATCTTTTGCGCGAGCGCCATGCCGATGCCGTGTCCCTCGACGGGTTGTTCCTGCCGCCCCCGATAAAAGAGCGTGAACAGTGCCTGCTTGTCCGCCTCGGACATGCCGATGCCGTCGTCGGAGAAGCGCAGCACCGTCCATTTGTCCCAATACGAGATCTGAACGTAGGATGCGTGGTCGGCGGAATACTTGCAATTGTTCTCTATCAGGTTGGAGAAGGCGATCGAGAGCAGGTAGAGGTTGCCGCGGACGGTTATCAGGCGGTCGTCGTCGGCCTCTTCCTGCTCGAACAGCAGATGGATGCGATAGTCGGGACGGGCACGGAGGAGGCACTCGCGGACGTCGAGCAGCAACTCGTCCAGACGGATTTCCTCCATCTTGATCCGCTCCTTCTGGTAGTCCGCCTTGGCAAGGTTCAACAATCCGTCGACAAGGCGCGTCATACGCCGGGCATCTTGCAGTGCGGCGGCGATGGCGGCACGGTATTGTTCGCCGGTACGCTCTTTCTGCAACGAAAGGTCGAGCCCGGCGATCAATGCGGCGAGGGGCGTGCGCAATTCGTGGGAGACGTTGCTGACGAACATCTTCTGCGAGCCGAACGATACGTCCAGCCGTTCGAGCAGGGCATTGAACGTGGTGCACAATTCGCCCAGTTCGTCTTTTTCCTTTTTGACGGGCAGGCGGCGCGAGATTTCCGAGGCGGTGATTTCGTCCGTCTCCTTCACGATACCCCGAATAGGGCGCAGGGCGGCGCGGGCGAGCAGCCAGCCCACCACAGCGAGCATCGCCAGTCCGACGATCAGCAACACGAGGAGCGTACGCCTCAGTTGGGCGAGGTTGGCATGACCGTAGCCGTCGTAAGCGGCAGCGGTTACTACATACTCTTCGCCCTCGAAGAGGTAGACCATTCCGACCGCCTGATAGTCGCCCACGAAGAACTCGATCTCCCGCTTTTGCAGGATGTCGTCGATCATCGCGAGGTCCTCCTTGACGATGTCGTTCTGCACGGCGTCGTGGTAGAGCATGCGGAAGTCGGGGGTGTAGACCGCCACCTCCACTTCGTGGATGAACTTCGTGTTGTTCAGATAGATTTCTTGCATGATCGCGGCGTCCACCCGATGCTGCAAGAACAGGTTCGCCTTGGTAACCGCCTCTCTTTTCAGGTCGTGGAAAAAGGTCGCTCTGCGCGTGCGCTCGCTGCCCGCATAGATCAGCACCATGCAAAGCAGGAATACCGTCGCCGTGGCGCAGGTGTTTTTCAGCGTGAGGGCGGTGCGGATCTTCATGGACGGTCGGTCAATATGAACCCGACGCCGGGCCGGGTATGTATGAGTTTCACGCCGAAGTCGCGGTCGATCTTTTTGCGCAGGTAATTGATGTATACGTCGATGAAGTTCGTGCCCGTGTCGAAATGCGTGTTCCACACCTTTTCGGCGATTTCCGCGCGACTGACGACCCGTTCCGCGTTCTCCGTCATGTACACCAGCAGGTTGTACTCTTTGGGCGAGAGTTTTATCTGCGTGCCGTTTCGGCTGACTTCCTTTCGTTTCAGGTCGATGCGCAGGTCGGCATACGTCAACTCTTCCGGTTCTTTCTCGGGAGCATGGGGCTTGCGGCGGAGCAGCGTCCGGACGCGTGCCGTCAGTTCGCGGAAGTCGAAAGGCTTCACCATGTAGTCGTCGGCCCCGGCATCGAAACCGTCCAGTTTGTCGTCCGTCGAGCCGAGCGCCGTCAGCATCAGAACGGGTACGTCGGCATTGATTTGCCGAATCTCCTTGCAGAGTTCGAAGCCGTCCATCTTCGGCAGAACGACATCGGAGAGCACCAGATGGTACTCGCCCGTGCGGAACAGACGCAGCCCCATCGCTCCGTCGTAAGCCACCGTCGTGCGGTAGCCGTTCTCTTCCAGCCCCGCACGCAGCAGGTCGGCCACACGCTTGTCGTCTTCTATGATCAGTATGGAGTGCATTCGCCTCTGTTCGCTTTTGCGGCAAAGGTAATGAAAAAATCGTCGCACGGCTGTCGGCGATTCGCGGAATGCGCAATTGTTCCCGCCGAAAATCATTTCCGATTCGAGCGTCTCAAAACCGTACGGATTTCAAATTCACCGAAATCTTTGCCCTCCTTCATGCGATTTTCTTCTAAATCGGTTATGTCCGGATAAATATCTCCGGGCAATCTTCGTCTCGGCGCAGCCAAGTATGGACAAGTCGAGCGAAACGAGGTTCTTCGGGGCACCAGCCGAAAGACGAATAGCCCCGGAAATTCGGATATGTTGATAAAATATCGAAAACTTTGGCATCCGACCTGCATCACGGAGTCCGGAAACGGGTACTTTTGTAATCGAAATCATTTATTGGAAGCCTATGGCAGAGATGAAACAATTCGGGCTCGACGTCGAGCTGGACGACCAGGTGGCCCAGGGCCACTACTCCAATCTGGCCATCATATCCCACTCCACTTCGGAGTTCATCATCGATTTCGCGACCGTATTGCCGGGTGTGCAGAAAGCACGTGTGAAGAGCCGGATCATCCTGACTCCCGAACATGCCAAGCGTCTGCTTCGCTCCCTGCAGGACAACATCGTGCGCTACGAAAGCAATGTCGGCAAGATCGAAATACCTTCGCCCCCGCAGGCGCCCGACGCCGGGCCCAAGATGGGAGAAGCCTGACAACAAAAAAGGGAACCTTCATGGTTCCCTTTTTTAATCCCCCAGCGCCTCCGCCACAACGTAGGTGCTTCCGCCGATGAAGATCAGGTCGTCGGACGAGGCCAGCTCCCGGGCGCGGGCCACAGCTTCGGAGACCGTTGCGCTCGTCTCGCCCTGCAATCCGTAGATCGCGGCTTTGGCCGCCAGTTCGGACGCCGGCATGGCCCGATGGTTCTGCGCCGCCGTGAAGATATAATGCGCATCCCGGGGCAGAAGCGGCAAAATGTGCGCCAGATCCTTGTCGCGCACGAATCCCATGACGCAATACAACTGCTTGTGCGGCGTAGCCTTGAGCTGCTCGGCGACGTAGGCGATTCCGTGGGCGTTGTGCCCCGTATCGCAGATGGTGAGCGGTGCATCGGCGAGCCGTTGCCAGCGTCCCTGCAGCGAAGTATGGGCCGCCGCATGGCGCACGCCCTCCAGAAAGGCCCGGCGCGAAATGGTGAGCGGCGTCTCCTCGTGCAGGAAATCGACCGCTGCGGATGCGGTTACGATGTTGTGCCGCTGGTAGTTGCCCGAGAGATCGAGCTGCACGTCGTAGAACCGGCCGTCGCGGGCACGGCGAATGCGGAAAAGCTGTCCTTGGTCGTTGTTCTGCTGCTGCTCGCACGAAAATACCTGCCCGGCATAGATCACCTTCGACTTGTTGGCCGCGGCAGCCTGCTCGATCACCGGATCGTAGCGCGGATCGCTCTCGCCGACGATCACCGGGATGCTCTTCTTGACGATGCCCGCCTTTTCGGCGGCGATCTTCTGCAGCGTGTCGCCCAGCAGATCGGTATGCTCCAGTCCGATGTTGGTGATGACGCTCACGATCGGCACGATGATGTTCGTGGCGTCGAGCCGTCCGCCCAGTCCTGTCTCGATGACGGCCACCTCGACGTCGCTTTGCGCGAAGTAGTCGAAAGCCATCGCCGCAGTCATCTCGAAGAACGAAAGATCGAGCTCGACCATCTTGTCGTGGTGCTTGTCCACGAAGTTGACCACCTTTTGCTTGGGAATCATCTCGCCGTCGACGCGGATGCGTTCGCGGAAATCCTGCAGATGGGGCGACGTGAAAAGTCCCGTGCGGTAACCTGCCTGCTGGAGCACCGACGCGATGATATGCGAGACCGACCCTTTGCCGTTGGTGCCGGCCACGTGGATCGTGAAGAAGTTGCGCTGGGGATTGCCCATGTGGCGGCAGAAGGCGGCGATGCGCTCCAATCCCGGCTTGTAGGCCGTTGCGCCTTTGGTTTCGTAGGCCGGCAGTGCCTGAAAGAGGAATTCGAGGGTCTGGGAGTAGTTCATGGGAACAGAGTTATTGGACGAGATAATTCCTTTTCTTCACCCGATAAGCTATGTAGTAGAGTATCGAGAGCAGCAGGAGGTATTCGGCGATACGGCCTATGTAATCGCCGTAGCGGGTGTAGAAGGTCATCCGCGAGTTGAGCGGCACCGCTGCCGAGAGCGTGCCGCGCGCCTCCCAGCCGAGGGTGGCGCCGATGTCGCCGCGGGCCGAGATGAAACCCGAGCGTCCCGTATTGGCCGAGCGGGCGATGGCCCGGCGGTGTTCGATGGCCCGCAGGCGCGAGATCGTGAAGAGATGGCGGTATCCCGGCGTGTCGCCCCACCAGCCGTCGTTGGAGATGATGGCCATGAATTGTGCGCCGCGCCGCACGAATCCGCCGTAGAAGTCGCCGTAGAGCCCTTCATAGCAGATCGCAGGGCCGGTCGTGATGCCGTCGTGGGTGAATGCCGTGCCGTGGGATCCCACGCCGATCTGTCCTAAGGTGCCGCCCAGGTCGATCACCAGGAATTCGAGCATCTCGAAGAGCCACGGCATCGGGGTCTTCTCCACGCCGATCACCAGCCGCCCCTTGTGGTGCACCAGCCGGTGCCCGGCCGAATCCAGTCCCAGTGCCGAATTGAAAATATCGTAGTAACCGCGGTGATCGGAATAGGCGCGGGCCGTGCGGCTCTGCATGCCCGCGTTGTAGTGACGCAACGTATTGGCGCCGGTAATCAGCAACGCCCCCGGAATGCGGCGACGCAGGGTGTCGACCAGCTCGTCGAGGAATGCGCCCCGGATCGCCGGCTCCCAGTAATAACCCGGCAATGCGGTCTCGGGCAGCAGCACGAACTGCGCGTCGGCCGGAACGTCGGCCAGCAAGTCGACGATATTGCGCTCCTGCCGCGCGGCGTCGCTGTGGAACTTGTCGTAGCAGTCGACGTTGGGCTGGACGATCGTTACGCGGGCCGTACCTTCGTCGGGCTGCTCCCAGCTCCCCCAGATGCCGAGGGAAACGGCGATCGGCACGAGAAGCATGCACGTGGCGGCGACCCACCGGCGCACGCTGCGCCGGGCCTGCCACGCCTCGAAAAAGAGAATGTTGCAGAGCAGCACCCACAACGACCCGCCGAAGACCCCGGTATACTCGTACCATTGCACGGCCCAGACGTCGTGCGAGAAGCCGTTGCCCAGAATCAGCCACGGCCACGAGAATTCGCCTGCGGTATACCAGTATTCGGTGGCGATCCATGCCGCGACGAGCGTCGTATAGGCCAGGGCTTTCGGCCCTTTTTTGGAGACGGTGAAGTAGAGCATGAAAGCGATCATGTTCAGCGTCGTGGAGGCCAGCGTCGCCGCGACGGGCCCCACGGGCGTCGCATACCAGATCCACCAGATCGTCGCGACGTTCCACAGCGCGAAGGTCAGCGCCGCCCAGCCGAACATGCGCCACCATGCGCGACGCGAAGCATCGCAGGTCGAAGCGATCCACAACAGCGGCACCAGGGCGAAAGGAAGCGTGAGTCCCGACAAGGAGAGCCATCCTCCCGAGAGAAGAAGCACCGAACCGATGACCGCCGCGATTTTACGAGACATGAAGGCTTTTTTTATCCGTCGCAAATGTAGTCAAACGACGGCATATTTCAAAGCGGAAACAACAGATAAATTCTCGCCCGGAACTCTTTGCGCCGGGCCCGTGCGGCCGATCCGACCGGAAAGCGTGCGAAAATTCGTGCGATCTGCGAAAAAATGGTTATATTTACCCGATTATTCGGAGCTCCGCCCCGGAGAATCGCCCGCGACGGCTGAAAACCTAAACAACCCTATAGCATGAACACACAACTTATCGTCGACAAGTTCGAAGAACTCTACGGCTCCGGAGCCGAGCTGTTCGCATCGCCCGGCCGCATCAACCTGATCGGCGAGCATACCGACTACAACGGCGGCTTCGTCTTCCCGGGAGCCGTCGACAAGGGCGTCGTCGCGGCGATCCGGCTCAACGGCACGCAGAAGGTGCGCGCTTTCGCGCTCGACCTGGGCGAAAGCTCCGAATTCGGATTCGACGAAGCCGACAAACCGGCCGAAGCATGGGCCTGCTATCTGTTCGGCGTCTGCCGCGAGATCCTCAAGCGGGGCGGCACGATCGGCGGTTTCGATACGGTATTCTCGGGCGATGTGCCGCTGGGCGCCGGCATGTCGTCGTCGGCCGCACTGGAGTCGACCTACGCCTTCGCGCTCAACGAGCTTTGCGGCTGCGGCATCGACAAGTTCGAGCTGGCGCGCATCGGTCAGGCGACCGAACACAACTATTGCGGCGTCAAGTGCGGCATCATGGATCAGTTCGCATCGGTCTTCGGCAAGAAAGGGTGCCTGATGCGCCTCGACTGCCGGTCGATGGAGTTCGAATACTTTCCCTTCGATCCGAAAGGATACCGGCTGATGCTCGTCAACTCGCGCGTGAAACACGAACTGGTCGGCTCGCCCTACAACGACCGGCGCGCTTCGTGCGAGCGGGTGGCGAAAGTGCTGGGCCAGGAGTTCCTGCGCGGAGCGACGATGGAGCAGCTCGATGCGATCCGGGACGGGATCACCGACGAAGATTACCGGCGCGCCCGCTACGTTGTCGGCGAGGAGCGCCGCGTGCTCGACGTCTGCGATGCCCTCCGGCGGGGCGACTACGAGACCGTCGGCCGCCGCATGTACGAAACCCATTGGGGCATGTCGCAGGAGTACGAGGTATCGTGCGAGGAGCTCGATTTTCTGGTTCGGGTGGCCGAGGAGTGCGGCGTGAGCGGCTCGCGGATCATGGGCGGCGGCTTCGGCGGCTGCACGATCAACCTGGTCAAAGAGGAGCTCTACGACCGCTTCGTCTCCGAAGCGAAGAAGCGGTTCGCCGAGAAATACGGCCACGAACCGCAGATTTACGATGTAGTGATTTCCGACGGGGCGCGTCGGCTGTAACCGCAGCCGAAGTCCGGTCGGAGGAACGGAAAATAACAACAGAAGATGAAAAAACAGAGCGTTCTTATTTCGGGCGGAGCCGGATATATCGGCACGCACACTGCCGTCGAACTCCTCGGCGCCGGCTACGAAGCGGTGCTCATCGACGACTTTTCCAACTCGGACGAGGCGGCCGTCGAGGGCGTGCGCCGCATCACGGGCGTCGACATACCGTTCGAGCAGGTCGACACCTGCGACGAGGAGGCGCTGCGCCGGGTCTTCGAGAAGTACGAATTCGATTCGGTGATCCACTTCGCAGCCTACAAGGCGGTGGGAGAATCGGTCTCCGAACCGCTGAAGTACTATCGCAACAACCTGGTGTCGTTCATGAACATCTGCGCCCTGATGCGCGAATTCGGACGGCCCAACATACTCTTCTCGTCGTCGGCCACCGTCTACGGAGAACCCGAAACGTTGCCCGTTACGGAGCAGTCGGCACGTCAGCCCGCCACCTCGCCCTACGGCAACACCAAGCAGATGGCCGAAGACATCCTGCGCGACTGCTGCGCCGCCTATCCCGAGGTTCGCGGCATCGCCCTGCGCTACTTCAACCCCATCGGAGCCCATCCGTCGGCGCTGATCGGCGAACTGCCGCGCGGCGTACCCCAGAATCTGGTGCCCTACATCACGCAGACGGCCGCCGGCATCCGCGAATGCCTCTCGATCTTCGGCAACGACTACTCGACGCCCGACGGCACCTGCCTGCGCGACTACATCGACGTGGTGGATTTGGCACGGGCCCACGTAGCGGCCGTCGACCGCATGACGCAAGACCGGATGAAGACGTCGTACGAGATTTTCAACGTCGGCACGGGACGTCCCGTGTCGGGGCTCGAACTGGGCGAAGGGTTCGAGAAAGCCCACGGACTGATGCTCAACTAAAAGATCGTAGGACGCCGCCCCGGCGACGTACCTGCCGTCTGGGCCGACACGACGCTGGCCAACAAGGAGCTGGGCTGGAAAGCCGAGCGACCTTTGGAAGAGACGCTCCGCAGCGCCTGGGCCTGGGAACAGCATGTCCGCAGCCGGCGATAAGCCGACCGGACGCGACACCGTGCAGACGCCGCGCAAAACAACAGGAACACAATTAACAAAATAAATGATATGAAACCTACGCTTTTCGTTTTGGCTGCCGGAATGGGTTCGCGTTACGGCGGTCTGAAGCAGCTCGACGGGCTCGGCCCCCACGGCGAAACGATCATGGACTATTCGATTTTCGACGCCGTGCGCAGCGGCTTCGGCAAGGTGGTCTTCGTCATCCGTCGCGATTTCGAGCAGGATTTCCGGGAAAAAGTGCTTGCGAAGTATGAGAACCATATTCCGGTGGAGGTCGTCTTCCAGTCGGTCGACGCCCTGCCCGAAGGCTTCGCCTGCCCGGCGGAGCGCACCAAACCGTGGGGCACCAACCACGCCGTGCTGATGGGCAAGGATGCGATCCATGAACCTTTCGCCGTCATCAATGCCGACGACTTCTACGGTCGCGACGGCTTCCGCGTGCTGGGCGAATGGCTCTCGAAGGCCGAGGGCGAGAACCGCTACTGCATGGTAGGCTACCGTGTGGGCAACACCCTCTCGGAGAGCGGCACTGTGTCGCGCGGCATCTGCCACACCGACGCCCGGGGCTTTCTGACCGACGTGGTGGAGCGCACCGACATCGCCCGCGTGAACGGCGAAATTACCTTCACGGGCGACGACGGCCGCCCTGCGACGACCGACGAAACGACGCCAGTGTCGATGAACATGTGGGGCTTCACGCCCGACTACTTCCGCTATTCGGAGGAGATTTTCCGGCGTTTCCTGACGGAAAACATCGACAAGCCCAAAGCGGAGTTCTACATTCCGCTGGTTGTCAACGAGCTGATCGTCAGCGGCCGCGCAACGGTCGAAGTACTCGACACGACGGCCCGCTGGTTCGGCGTTACCTATGCCGAAGACCGGCAGGGCGTGGTCGACAAGATCCGCGAACTGATCGCCGTCGGCGAATACCCCGAAAAACTGTGGAGCTGAAAAAGGCCCCTATCGAAAAAGGCCCCTGCCGCAGCGATTTGCAGCAGGGGCCTTTTTTACGCTTCGGACGGATTCATCAGAACTCCGATGCGAAGTAGAAGCGTATGTCCTTGAAATTTTCCTGCGCGAGAGCCAGGGCATAGCTCGTGTCGGCCAGGAAGACGTCGCGGCCATGTTTGTCGACGGCCATGTTGGTGTGCTTGCGCTTCTTGAAGTCGGCGAGCTGCGCGGCGTTGTCGCTCTCGATCCAGCAGGCTTTGTGGATCGAAATGGGCTCCCAGCGACACGAAGCGTTGTACTCGTGCTCCAGACGATATTGGATGACCTCGAACTGGAGCGCACCCACCGTGCCGATGATCTTGCGGCCGTTGAGGGCGCTGGTGAAGAGCTGCGCGACGCCTTCGTCCATCAACTGATCGATTCCTTTGGCCAGCTGCTTGAATTTCAGCGGATCGGCATTCTCGATGTAGCGGAACTGCTCGGGCGCGAACGACGGGATGCCGGTGAACTTGAGCGCCTCGCCCTCGGTGAATGTGTCGCCGATCTTGAAGTTGCCCGTGTCGTGCAGACCCACGATGTCGCCCGGATAGGCGAAGTCGATCACCGATTTTTTCTCGGCCATGAAAGCCGTCGGCGACGAGAATTTCATCTGCTTGCCGCTGCGCACGTGGAGGTAGTTGCGGTTGCGCTCGAACGTGCCGGAACAGATCTTCAGAAAGGCGATGCGGTCGCGGTGGTTGGGATCCATGTTGGCATGGATCTTAAAGACGAAGCCCGACATTTTACCCTCCTGCGGCTCCACGGTGCGTGTCTCGGTCGGTGCGGGCCGCGGCGAGGGGGCGATGCGGACGAAACACTCCAGAAGCTCGCGCACGCCGAAGTTGTTGACGGCCGATCCGAAAAATACGGGTGCCAGCTCGCCCTGCAGGTAGGCGTCGCGATCGAACTCGTCGTAGACCCCCTCGACGAGCTCGACGTCCTGCCGCAGCTGCTCGGCGAACTGTCCGCCGATGTGCTGGGCGAGTTCGGGAGCATCGAGGTCGGAGATCTCCACGGTAGAAGCATCGGCCGTCAGCTTCTCGTCGGAAGTGAAGAGCGAAAGATTCTTCTCGTAGAGATTGTAAACCCCCTTGAATGTGGGCCCGTTGGAGATGGGAAAGGCCAGGGGCCGCACGCGGATGTGCAGCTCGCGCTCCACCTCGTCGAGCAGATCGAACGGCTCTTTGGAAGGGCGGTCGAGCTTGTTGATGAAGACGATGACGGGGGTCTTGCGCATGCGGCAGACGTCCATCAGCTTGCGCGTCTGCGCCTCGACGCCCTTGGCACCGTCGATGACGATGATGACCGAGTCGACAGCCGTCAGCGTGCGGTAGGTGTCCTCGGCGAAGTCCTCGTGGCCCGGCGTGTCGAGGATGTTGATCTTGCAACCGGCGTATTCGAAGCCCATGACGGCCGTGGCGACCGAGATGCCGCGCTGACGCTCGATCTCCATGAAGTCGGACGTGGCGCCCTTCTTGATCTTGTTGCTCTTGACGGCTCCGGCCACGTGGATGGCACCGCCGAAAAGCAACAGTTTCTCGGTGAGCGTGGTCTTACCGGCATCCGGGTGCGCGATGACCGCAAAGGTGCGGCGGCGTGTTATTTCGTCTTGTAAAGCCATAGTTCAGTAATTAAAAATAACGGAAGCCGGTAGCCAAAGCCGTGTTTTGCCTGACCGCAAGCCGATCTCCGGGAAATCGATTTTTAATTCTCCTGTTGGTAATCCATGTTATAGTGGCAGCCGACCGACTCCTTGATGTCGCGGCCCTGCTTGATGACCAGATAGGCCACGGCGATCATGTTGCGCAGCTCGCACAGCTCGCGGTTGGGCTTGGTCTTGCCGTAGAGCTCCTCGGTCTCCTCGTAGAGGGTCGAGAGACGCCGCATGGCCCGCTTGAGCGAGAGGTTCGAGCGTACGATACCCACGTAATTGGACATGATGGTCTGCATCTCGCGCTTCGACTGGATAATCATCAGCATCTCCTCGGTATGCTGCGTGCCCTCGAAATCCCAGTCGGGAATCCCCTCCTGGAAATCCACCTTGTCGAGCTGGGCCGTGGCGTGGCGCGCTGCCTGGTCGCCGTAGACGACTGCCTCGATCAACGAATTGGAAGCCAAACGGTTGGCGCCGTGCAGCCCCGTGCAGGAAGTCTCGCCCAAGGCATAGAGCCGTCTGACGGAAGTCTGACCGTCGGTATCTACCCGCACGCCGCCGCAACAGTAGTGCGCCGCCGGAGTTACGGGAATCAGGTCGCGCGTGATGTCGATGCCGATCGAGCGGCACTTCTCGTAGATGTTGGGGAAGTGGCTGCGCACGGCCTCGGGATCCTTGTGCGTAACGTCGAGGTAAACGAAATCCTCGCCCCGGCGGGTCATTTCGCGATAGATCGCCCGGGCCACGACGTCGCGCGGTGCCAGCGACTTCATCGGATGATACTTGTCCATGAACTCCTCGCCCGACTGCAGCCGCAGAATCGCGCCGAAACCGCGCATCGCCTCGGTAATGAGGAAGTTGGGTTTCTCGCCCGGGTTGTAGAGCGTTGTCGGATGGAACTGGATGAACTCCATGTTCTCGGTGATGGCTTTGGCTCGGTGGCACATGGCGATGCCGTCGCCCGTGGCGACTATGGGGTTCGAAGTCGTGGAGTAGATATTGCCGCAGCCGCCCGTCGCCACGATGGTGAACTTCGCGAGCATCGTTTCGATTTCGTTGGTCGCCTCGTTGAGCACATAGGCCCCGAAGCAGGCCAGGCCGCGGGTATGGCGCGTAACGAACTCGCCCAGATGGTGCTGCGTCAGCAGGTCGATGGCGAAATGGTGTTCCAATACGGTGATGTTCGGGTGGCGGCGAACCGATTCGACGAGCGCCCGTTCGATCTCGGCACCCGTGAGGTCTTCGTGGTGAAGAATGCGGTGTTCGGTATGTCCGCCTTCGCGATTGAGCTCGAAACGCCCATCGGGAGTCTTGTCGAAGCGCGTGCCCCATCCGATCAGGTCGCGGATCAACTCGGGAGCGCGCCGCACGACCAGCTCCACGGCTTTTTCGTCGCACTTGCCGGCACCGCATACCAGCGTGTCCCGAATGTGTTTTTCGAACGTGTCGGGTTCGTAGGTTACCGAGCAGATGCCTCCCTGTGCATAGTCGGTGTTGCACTCCCGGATCTCGCCTTTCGTTACCACGGTAACGTGTCCGTGGGCGGCGGCTTTCAGCGCGAACGAGAGTCCCGCCGCACCGGATCCGATGACCAGAAAGTCGGTTTTCATTGGTTTGAGGGCTTTATAGCGTCGCAAAGATACGAATAAGCCGAGCGTAATGCCAAATTTATTTGAGCATTACCGAGGCGGGAGTATCTAAGACGCAGTCAAAGATACGAATAAGCCGAGCGTAAAAAAACGAATTCATTCGATTTTTTTGCCGAGGCGCAGTATCTTCGGCGCAGCCAAAGTACGAAAAAACCACAAAAAAAGCGGGACGCCCCGAAAAGGAAACGTCCCGCGAAAAGTCGGTGAAAGGAGATTAGCGGATCTCGACCTTGTAAGGCGAATACATGACGATGCCCTGCTGTCCCAGTGCCTCGCGGATGCGGTCGTAATCGTCGGCGGAGACACCCGGCAGCACGTTGCCCGCAACAGCGGCACGGACGCGGACGTCGAGCGACGAGAGGATGGCGGCCAGGCCCGACGGCTGCTCCACTTTCTCGACGACGCGGTATTTCTCGCCCAGGTCGGCCTTGTCGACCGCAATGGCGATCGCCGTCTTCAGACCGCCGTAGGTGTCGATCAGACCGATGCCGAGGGCATCCTCGCCCGACCACACGCGGCCCCCGGCGATGTCGAGCACCTTTTCGATCGGGAGGTTGCGGCCCTCGGCCACATAGTTCGTGAACGTTTCATAGATCTTGTCCACACTGCGCATGGTCGCAGCCCGCTCCAGCGGAGTAAGGGGCTCGACCGTACCCATTCCGGCCGAGGTATTGCTCTTCACGCCGTCGAGCGTGATGCCGAGTTTGTTTTTGAGGGCGTCGATCTTGTCGATATACATGCCGAAGACGCCGATCGAACCTGTAAGGGTCATCTTGTCGGCGACGATGACGTCGGCCGGGCAAGAGATATAATAACCGCCGCTGGCCGCATACGATCCCATCGAGACGACGACGGGTTTCTCGGCTTTCAGAAGTTCCATTTCACGCCAGATCACATCGGAAGCGAGCGCACTGCCGCCCGGAGAATCGACGCGCAACACCACGGCTTTGACATCCTCGTCCTCGCGCACGTCGGCAAGCCGGCGGGCCAGCGAATTGCCGCCGATCGTGTCGCCCGAACCCTCGCCGTCGACAATGCTGCCCGAAGCATAGACAACGGCCACCTGCGGCGAGGAGAAATCGAGATCTGCGGGAAGCTGCGAGGCATAGTCGCCCAACGTAACGAACCGATAGTTGCCATCCTTGTCGGACTCGACTCCCAGCGCGGCGAACACGTCGTCCATCTGGTCTTCGAAGAGCAGACCGTCGACGAATCCCTTCTGCAGCGCCTCCTCGGGAAGCGAGACTTCGAGTTTGTCGGCAAGACGGTTCAGCTCCCGGACATCGATGTTGCGCGACGCGGCGACCTCTCCGGCGATGGTGCCCCACAACGAATTGACG
>JAIDKM010000369.1:18774-29975 GCA_029051915.1 Alistipes sp.
ATGAAGGGCTCGACGGCGCTCTTGTATTTGCAGGCCGTAGGACGGAACACCTCGGCCTTGAGGTCGAGTTTGTCGAGCAGGCCCTTGTAGAACATCAGGCTCGACGAAAGACCCGTCCAGTCCATGCCGCCCTGGGGTTGCAGGTAGATGCTGTCGGCGGCCGAAGCCAGGTAATAACGGGCTTGGGAATAGGTCTCATTGTAGGAGACGACGAACTTGCCGCTCTGCTTGAAGTCGACGATGGCTGCACGCAGTTCTTCGAGCAGGGCCGTGCCCACGACACCGCCGCCGCCGTTCAGACGCAGGTAGATGCCCTCGATGCGGTCGTCGTCCTTGGCGGCCTCGATGGCGCGCAGAGCCTTCATGATCGAAATCTTCTTGGTCGACTGCATCGACATGAAATCGAAGTCGGCCAGCGGATCGGTCGACGGAGCATCGACGATCTGTTCGGCCAGATCGATTTTGAGAATCGATCCGGAATCCACTTTGACACTGCCCTCCATCGACGCGGCGATGCCGATCAACAGAAAGAGCCCGAAGAAAAAGAGCAGGAAAGAACCCGCAACGAAAGCGAGCACACCTGCCAGAAATGTTTTGATGAAATTCATAACCTATCTGTTTTAGTAAGTTCTTATGTTTCCTGCGGTAAAAGGAACGATGCGAAACCTGTTACGAAGTTATCTTCTGCAAAGGTAACGATCTTTTTCTGAAAAACAATTAAAATTTATCGTTTTTCGATAAAAATATTATTTCGTCCCTTTGTCGCGAACAAGAAGAAGCGTTTTTCTGGGTTTCGTTTCGATGTCGTAAAGGTAGGCCGCGGCCCGTTCGAATGTTCGGTCGGGCGCCTCGCCGGAAACCTCGGGTGTTTGGATGGACTGGGCCCGCAAGAGCGGATTTGGACACTCGCCCCCGGTTGTCGGCAAGGGTCGTCCGCCAAGCTGCAGCGGCACAGCCGAGCGGATGCGCAGGACACCGCCGGCATGGGAAGTAACGACGAGACGCTGCAACCGTCCGTCGCTCCAGGTCATTTCGTCGATCGTGAAGCCGCCCCGGCATCGGAGCCCCTTCACGCACCCCTGCGGCCAGACGTCGGGCAGCGCCGGAAGCAGATCCACGGCCCCGGCATGGCTCTGCACCAGCATCTCGGCGATGCCGGCCGTACAGCCGAAGTTGCCGTCGATCTGGAACGGCGGATGGGCATCGAAAAGATTGGGATAGGTGCCGCCGTTCTGTCCTCGGGATTCGGTTACGGGTCGCAGCTGCTCGGCGATCAGCCGATAAGCGTGATTGCCGTCCAAGAGCCGCGCCCAAAAACAGACTTTCCATCCCATCGACCAGCCGGTCGAATGGTCGCCGCGTCCCCGCAGGGTCGTCCGGGCCGCCTCCATCAGTTCGGGGTGCGCGTCGGTGATCTGCCGGCCAGGATAGAGTCCCCACAGATGCGAAGTATGGCGATGACGGTCGGCCGGGTCGTCCCAATCTTCGAGCCACTCCTGCAGCTGTCCCCAGCGGCCGATCCGCATGGGCGCCAGCCGGTCGAGCACCTTGCGCAGGCTGTCGGTCAGGCTGCGCTCCTCGCCCAGAAGAAGCGCCGCTTCCAGCGTGTTGCTGAAAAGATCGTGTACGAGCTGGTTGTCCATCGTCGTGCCGGCCACGACCACGAAATCGCGTCTCCCGCCGACCTTCGGAGCATTTTCCGGCGAATAGGAGGGAGCTACGACCAGGTAGCCGTTTTCGGGCTCGGGAACCAGAAAATCAAGGTAGAAGCGGCAGGCGTCGCGCATCGTCGGATAGACGCCTGCCAGATAGCGCCGGTCGCCGGAAAAGAGGTAACGATCCCACAGATGCTGGCAGAACCACGCATTGCAGGTGGGCCAGATGCCGTATTTCGGGCCGTCGACCGCTCCGGTGGAACACCAGATGTCGGTATTGTGGTGGAGCGTCCAGCCCCGGCAGTCGTACATCGCCGCCGTCTGCCGTCCCTGCTCGGCGGTATGTTTCACCAGATCGAGGAAAGGCTCGTGCATTTCGGTCAGGGCGGTCGCCTCGGCCGGCCAGTAATTCATCTGGACGTTGATGTCGGTCGTATACTTCCCGTCCCACGGAGCAAGGCGCCGGTGATTCCAGATGCCCTGCAAGTTGGCGGCCTGTCCGCCCGGCTGCGACGAGCAGATCAACAGATAGCGCCCGAACTGGAAGTAGAGCGCCGCGAGCTGGGGATCGGCCGCTTCGGAGAATTCGCGCAGCCGCACGTCGGTAGGCTTGTCGGCCTGCGGCGTGCGTCCCAGGTCGAGCGATACCCGCCGGAAATAACGGCCGTACAGCGTTTCGTGGTCGCGCAGCGCCCGGCGATAATTCCGGCCGGCCCGGGCGAGGAACTCTTCGGCCTTCGCCGCTGCATCGCCCGACACATCTTTGTAATCAATGAAATTGGTGCCGATCGACACATAGAGGATCACGCTGCTGGCATGGCGCACCTGCACCGTGCTGTCGGAGAGAATCTCGAAATCGCCGCCGACCCGATCGAAGCGGGCGAGCGACGTAAAGCGAACCTTGCCTTCGATCCCTTCGTGGTCGTCGGCCCGGCCGTCGAGGCGCAAGCCATTGCCGGAAGCCGAACGCGAAACCTGCTCTTCGGGATAAGGAGTCGTATAACGGGCCGTAAAGGAGATGCTCCCCGGTCTGGACGCCGTGAGCCGGACGATCAGCAGCTGATCCGCAAACGAAGCGAACGCCTCGCGGGTATAGACCACGCCGCCGGAAGTAAAGCGGGTGGTAGCCACGGCCCGCGAGAGATCCAGTTCTCTATAATAATCGGTATAATCGGCGACGTCCTCGAAATCAAGACACAGGGAACCCACCGTCTGGTAAGGCATTCCGTTCGCGCCTTCGGGCGAGCAGACGGCCGGGCCGCAAAGCTCCTGCGCTTCGCGGTTGCGGCCCTCGAAGATCAGGCGGCGGATCTCGGGCAGAGCTTCCCGGGCCTCGGGATTCGTATTATTATAAGGAGAGCCGCCCCAGACGGTCTCCTCGTTGAGCTGGAAACACTCGTGCTGCGGATCGCCGAAGACCATCGCCCCCAACCGTCCGTTGCCCAGCGGAAGCGCCTCCTCCCAGATCGTCGCAGGACGATCGTAATACAACCTGAGATCGGTCTCCGCCGCCGAGACGCTCCACGTCGCTGCAGCAGTCAGTAACAAGAACAAATGCTTCATTTTATTTTCGTCTTTCCAACAAAGATAGTTATATTTGTCTGGAAAATATCCGAAAATGGAAAACGAAATCAAACGGCTGCTCGGCACGATCGTCCATCCCGAAACCGGCGAGAACCTCGTTTCGGGCGGTATGGTGGAACATCTGGCAGCGACGGCCGACAAGGCGACCGTCGTGCTGCGCTTCGCCCGGGCGCGCGATCCTTTCGCTACGAAGATAAAAAAACAGGCGGAAACAGTTCTTTCAGAAGCGTTTCCGCAATTGGAAATTCTGGTTGTCATCAAAGAGGGAGGCCAGCCCCCGCGACCCGAACCGAAACAAACGACGACGACGGGCAGCATCGCCCGCGTCATCGCCGTCGCCTCGGGCAAGGGCGGCGTAGGAAAGTCGACGGTAACGGCCAACCTGGCCATTGCCCTGCGCAACATGGGCTTCCGGGTCGGCATTCTCGATGCCGACATTTACGGCCCCTCGCAACCCAAAATGTTCGGAGTCGAGGGCTACCTGCCCGACGCTGTGCAGGAGGAGGGACAGGATCGGATCGTACCGGCCGAGGCGCTGGACGTCAAGCTGATGTCGATCGGATTCTTCATCAAACCGACCGATGCGCTGCTGTGGCGCGGCGCAATGGCGGTGAATGCCCTCAAACAGATGATCCACCAGACCCGCTGGGGCACGCTCGATTTCCTGCTGACCGACCTGCCTCCCGGCACGGGCGACATCCACCTCTCGATCATCGGCGAGCTGAAAATCGACGCGGCCGTAATCGTCTCGACTCCGCAGCAGGTCGCCGTCGCCGACGTGGTGCGCGGCGTGGAAATGTTCCGCAACCCTAACGTCAACATTCCGATCGCAGGCATCGTCGAAAACATGGCCTGGTTCACTCCGGAGGAGCTGCCCGACAACCGCTACTACCTTTTCGGCAAGGGCGGAGCCCGGAAGTTCGCCGAAGAAAACGACGTCGACTTCTTAGGTGAAATACCCATCGTACAATCGATCATGGAGGGCTCCGAAGCAGGACGACCCGCCGTCGGAATCGATCCGCGGGTCGAAAAATGGTATCGGGAAATCGCTGTGCGAATCGTGGAAAAAGCGATGAAAAACGGTTGACAAGTTGTCGACAACCGGTCGATAAACGGACAATAAATAATGATAAAAACACGTTTCGGAATTTGGATTTATCCTTTCGGCGCGACGGTATATGAATTCTTTTGAAATCCAAAAATTGTTTTCATTTTTTATCGGCCGGAAATCATCCGGAAAAAGGGAACGGATTGTAAATATCTTCGATGTGTTCGAATGTTGAAAACTTTTTGTCGATTTTGTTGATTTTTCTTTTATTATTTTGATTTTCAGAAAAGTATAAAGCTAAAACAAGAACAATAAAAAATCGGTTTGTTGATAACGATTTCACACTGCGACTTATCAACACAATGAACAGGGTTTATTCTTATTCTTTTATTGATTTAAATTAAAAAGGAAAATAAAAATATAAAAATGAAAGTCGATAACTTCGCCGAATCGAAAAGCCGCATCGAGGAGTTGAAGCGCAGGAAAAGAGCCGTGATTCTGGCCCATTATTACACGCTTCCCGAGGTGCAGGCCGTCGCCGATTTTCTGGGCGACTCCCTGGCCCTCTCGATCCGGGCCCGGACGGTCGATGCCGACATGATCCTCTTCGCCGGCGTGCATTTCATGGCCGAGACGGCCAAAGTGCTCTGCCCTGGGAAAAAGGTGCTTCTGCCCTGCCCCGAGGCGGGTTGTTCGCTGGCCGAGTCGTGCGATGCCGGCGCTTTCGCCGCCTTCAAGGCGAAATATCCTGGCCACAAGGTCGTGTCGTACGTCAATACGACGGTGGGGGTCAAGGCGTTGACGGATATCTGCTGCACTTCGTCCAATGCGCTGCAGGTCGTCGAGTCCATTCCGGCGGACCAGCCGCTGATCTTCGCTCCCGACCGCAACCTGGGCAGCTACGTGCAGAAGCTGACGGGGCGTAAGAACATGGTGCTGTGGGACGGTGCCTGCCATGTCCACGAGGAGTTTTCGCTCGAAAAACTGCTGCAGCTCAAACGCGAGCATCCTTCGGCGAAGGTCGTGGCCCATCCCGAATGCCGGGCATATATTGTCGAGGTGGCCGATTTCGTCGGTTCGACAGCCGCGATTCTCGATTTCTGCGGCAAGAACGGGGCGACGGAGTTCATCGTCGTTACCGAAGCCGGTATTCTGGCCGAGATGCAGCGTCGTTATCCCGACAAAACCTTTATTCCGGCACCGCCCGACGACGAGGGCTGCGGTTGCAACAACTGCCGGTACATGAAGATGATTACGCTCGATAAAATCGTCTCCTGCCTGGAGAACGAGTCGCCCGAGATCCTTCTCGACGAGGAGATCCGGAGCAAGGCCGAGCGTTCCATCCTGAATATGATAAGCATCAAATAAATCGGAATCATGAAGAGACTCTTTTTGCTTTGCGCCGCACTTTGCGTGTCGCTTTCGGCGATGGCCGACGAGGGTATGTGGATGTTGCCCTACCTGCAAAAAATGAACATCAAGAAGATGAAGGAGCGGGGCTGCAAACTCTCCGCCGAGGAGATTTACAGCATCAACAAGTCGTCGCTCAAGGACGCCATCGTCATCTTCGGCGGCGGATGTACGGGCGAGATCGTCTCGCCCGAAGGACTTTTGTTCACCAACCACCATTGCGGTTTCGGTTCGATCCAGGCCCTTTCGTCGGTCGAGCACGACTACCTTAAAAACGGTTTCTGGGCCATGTCGAACGAGGAGGAGCTGCCGGCTCCGGGTCTGAGCGTGCGTTTCATCCGCAAGATCATGGACGTAACGCCCGAAATCATGGGCAACGTGCCCTCGACCGCCGGTCAGGAGGAGTACAAGAAGATCACTTCCGAGAATATCGATGCGTTGAACAAGAAGCTCGGCGAGGAGTATCCCGACATGGAGATCCAGATCGAATCGTTCTTCGAGGGCAACCAGTTCTTCGCTTTCGTCGTCGAGCAGTTCCGCGACGTGCGTCTGGTGGGTACGCCTCCGCAGTCGATCGGCAAGTTCGGCGGCGATACCGACAACTGGATGTGGCCGCGTCATACGGGCGATTTTTCGATTTTCCGCGTCTATGCCGGCCCCGACAATAAGCCGGCCGACTATTCGCCCGAGAACCGTCCCTACAAGGCGGACAAGTACCTGAAGGTTTCGCTCGACGGAGTCGAGGAGAACGACTTCGCCATGATTATGGGCTTCCCCGGTTCGACGCAGCGCTACGCCACCTCCTATGAGATCGACAACATGCTGCGCGTATCGAATCCGCAGCGGATCTTCATCCGCGGCGAGCGCCAGGCGATTCTTTGGGACGACATGCTCGCCAGCGACAAGGTGCGCATCCAGTACGCTTCGAAGTATGCCGGTTCGTCCAACTACTGGAAGAATTCGATCGGCATGTCGCGTGGCATCGAGAAGCTGAACGTCAAGAGCCGCAAGGAGGAGCAGGAGGCTTCGTTCCAGGCGTGGGCCGATGCGAATACGCTGCCCGAGGAGGGTTACGTCGGGGCCTTGCCGAAGATCCGCGAGGCTTTCGAGACGATGGAGGAGCCGATGGCAGGCATGCAGTATCTCTCCGAAGCCTTCCTGCGAGGCATCGAGCTGCTGGCTCCGGCCATGACTTTCTCGCGTCATACGGAGATCAAGAATCCCGAGAAGACGAAGAATGCGATGTCCAACTGGTACAAGGACTACAACGCTCCTACGGATCGCAAGGTGGCCAAGCGGATGTTGCAGATCGCCCGCGAGAATATGAAGACCTTGCCGTCGTTCTACGAGGAGATCGTCGACAAGGATTTCGGCGGCGATACGGACGCTTATGTCGATTACCTCTACGACAATTCGTTGTTCGTCTCCGAGGAGAACGTGTTGGCGCTGGTCGACGATTTCTCGGCCGAAAAAGTAGCGGCCGATCCGGCTGTCGTGCTGGGCAAATCGGTGCTCGACCTCTACCAGGTTTTGAGAGAGGCCCGCGGGGATGCTTCGGAAAAGTATGACGAGGGCAGCCGCAAATATGTGGATGGTTTGATGAAGCAGTATCCCGACAAGGCATGGGCTTCGGATGCCAACTTCACGATTCGTCTGACTTACGGCCGGGTACTTCCCTACAATCCGGCCGACGGCATCCGTTATAACCATTATACGACTCTCAAGGGCGTCATGGAGAAGGAAGATCCCAAGAATCCGGCCGAGTTCACCGTACCCGAGAGACTCAAGGAGCTCTATGCTGCGCGCGATTTCGGACGTTATGCCAATAAGCAGGGCGAGCTGCCCGTCGGTTTCCTTGCCGACTGCGACATCACCGGCGGCAATTCGGGTTCGCCCGTGCTGAACGGCCGCGGCGAGTTGATCGGTCTGGCGTTCGACGGCAACTGGGAGGCCATGTCGGGCGATGTGGCGTTCGAACCCGAGTTGCAGCGCACGATCGCTGTCGATGTTCGTTATGTGTTGTTCGTCGTCGACAAATTCGCCGGTGCCGGCTGGCTCCTCGACGAAATGGAGATCGTCGGAAAGAAAAAATAGTGTTTCTTATCCGTTCGGAAAGAGCCGGGGCATCTACCCGGCTCTTTTATTTTCGGCCGGAATCGCGAATACGTTTCTATCTTTGTATTGTGGGATAAAAAGCAGTCGGGGCCCGGAATAACGGAATGTTACGGCATCCGTTAGTACGGCCGCAGATTCAGCAATCCCCCCGCTAAGAGCGGGGCTTCAGGGGGAAATAGAGCCAGCTCTTTCTATTCAACCTCCTCTGTCCTTGCCTGATTTTAGTGGGGTATACATTCCAGTCTGACGGGAAGAAAGGCTTCCCGTCATTCATTCCAGCGATTGCTCTTCGCATCTGCTTCGGGCTACCGCGGTTACACGACGGGAGCCCTGACGAATGTCGGCACGCAGGGCGACTACTGGTCGTCCTCGCCGGGCGATGCGACAAGTGCCAATGCGGACGGCATGTGGTTTGACTCAGGAAGCATGGTGCTGATGGGCGGCACGAATCGCTCCTACGGCTTCACCGTGCGCTGCGTCCAGCATCTGCGGCTGCTTTTTATCCTTTCGCAACAGCTTCCTGCCGTTTCGTCCGAAGGCGGAAAATATGACAATTTAGGAGTTCGGATTGTGAATTCTTAATTTATTTCTGTATTTTTGACATGGAAAAGTAATACATTGTAATACTATGCCTAAAGAGTTCAAACGTTATCTGGTAACTTCGGCACTCCCCTATGCCAATGGCCCCGTGCATATCGGCCACCTGGCGGGAGTCTACATACCTTCGGACATCTATACGCGCTACCTGCGCCTCAGGGGCTGCGACGTCGTTTCGGTCTGCGGATCGGACGAGCACGGCGTGCCCATTACGATCAAGGCCCGCAAGGAGGGCGTAACGCCGCAGGAGATCGTCGACCGCTATCATAAGATCATCAAGGAGTCGTTCGAGCGGTTGGGCATGTCGTTCGACATCTATTCGCGGACTTCTTCCGCGACCCACGCCAAGACGGCTTCGGACTTTTTCCGCAAGCTCTATGACGAGGGCAAGTTCATCGAAAAAAGCTCGATGCAGTATTACGACGAGGAGGCGAAAACTTTCCTTGCCGACCGGTATATCGTCGGCACCTGTCCCAAATGCGGCAACGACCGCGCCTATGGCGACCAGTGCGAGAAGTGCGGTTCTACCCTCTCGCCCGAGGAACTCGTCGAGCCTCACAGTGCCGTGTCGGGCTCGGTACCCGTCATGCGCGAGACCAAACACTGGTATCTTCCGCTGGATCAATATGAAACCTTCCTCCGCGAATGGATTCTCGACGGTCATAAGGAGTGGAAGACCAACGTTTACGGGCAGTGCAAAAGCTGGCTCGACGGCGGTTTGCAGCCCCGGGCCGTGAGCCGCGACCTCGATTGGGGCATTCCCGTACCCGTCGAGGGTGCCGAGGGCAAGGTGTTGTATGTCTGGTTCGATGCACCGATCGGTTATATATCTGCTACTAAGGATTTTACGCCCGATTGGGAGAAGTACTGGAAGTCGGAGGAGACCAAAATGGTGCATTTCATCGGCAAGGACAACATCGTCTTCCACTGCATCGTTTTTCCGTCGATGCTCAAGGCGCACGGAGATTATATTTTACCCGAAAACGTGCCGTCCAACGAATTCCTGAATCTGGAAGGCGACAAGATCTCCACTTCGCGCAACTGGGCTGTCTGGCTGCATGAATATCTGGACGACTTCCCCGGCAAGGAGGATGTCCTGCGTTATGTGCTTTGCGCCAATGCGCCCGAAACCAAGGACAACGATTTCACCTGGAAAGACTTCCAGGCCCGCAACAACAACGAGCTGGTGGCCGTTTTGGGCAACTTCGTTAACCGGGCGCTGGTGCTTACCAAGAAATATTATGACGGCATTGTACCGGCTTGTGGCGAGTTGACCGACTACGATCGCGAGACTCTCGCCGAAATGGCGGCTGTCAAAGAGTCGCTCGAAAACAACATCGAGCACTACCACTTCCGCGAAGCGTTGAAAGACGCTATGAACGTAGCCCGTATCGGCAACAAATATCTGGCTGACACCGAGCCTTGGAAAGTCGTCAAGACCGATCCCGAGCGCGTCAAGACCATTCTCAACGTCGCTTTGCAGATTACGGCCAACACGGCGATCGCTATCGAACCGTTCATGCCTTTTTCGGCTGCGAAGATTCTGAAAATGCTCGCGGTCGGGAAATTTGCCTGGGAGCGTCTCGGCGCGACCGATCTGATTGCGGCCGGACATCGGATCGGTGAACCGGAGCTGCTTTTCGAGAAGATCGAGGACGATGTGATCCAGCGTCAGCTCGATAAGCTCGAGGCGACCAAAGCCGCCAATCTGGCTGCCGAAGCCGCCCAACATGTCGAGGAGCAGAAAGAGCCGGTTTCGTTCGAAGCATTCCAGAAGATGGATATTCGTGTTTCGACCATTCTGACGGCCGAAAAAGTCGCCAAAACCAAAAAATTGCTCAAGTTGACCGTCGATACAGGAATCGACCAGCGGGAAATCGTCTCGGGAATTGCCGAACATTTTACGCCCGAGGAGCTCGTCGGCCGTCAGGTGTTGGTGCTCGTCAATCTGGAACCGCGCGAGCTGAAAGGTACCCTTTCGCGCGGTATGATCTTGATGGCCGAAGATGCCGGCGGCAAACTGCGGCTGCTGGGCCCCGATGAAAAGTCGGTCAACGGTGCGATCGTAGGATAAGAAAAAGCGTTTTTTAAAGTATAAACATCATGGCAAATATGGATTGGAGCGCCTTAGGATTCGATTATCACAAGACGGACTGGAATATCCGCTACACTTTTTCCGACGGAAAATGGAGCCCGATGGAGGTTTCGGATGACGAGTATGTCAAGATGCACATGTCGTCTTTCTGTCTTCATTACGGACTCGAACTCTTCGAGGGGCTGAAGGCTTTTCGGGGTGTCGACGGTAAAGTCCGCCTTTTCCGTGTTGCCGATAATGCCCGACGTCTGCGTGCTTCGGCCGAGCGACTCTGTCTGCCGGTTCCGACGATCGAGATGATCGTCGAAGGCTGCAAGGAAGTCGTCCGTCGCAACGAGGCTTATATTCCGCCCTACGGCACCGGTGCTTCGTTGTACCTGCGTCCCGTTATGTTCGGTACGTCGGTCGGTCTGGGCGTGAAACCAGCCAAGGAGGCGATGCTGATTATCTACGCGTCGCCCGTGGGTGCCTATTTCAAGGAGGGTATCAAGCCGATCAAGGTGGCTCTCGACCGTGAACAGGATCGCGCTGCTCCACGTGGAACAGGCGACGTAAAGGTCGGCGGCAACTATGCAGCCAGCATCTATTCGGGGCAACATGCGCATGATTTGGGATATTCGAACGTGCTCTATCTCGACGCGGCGACCCATACGCATGTCGAGGAGTTCGGAGCTGCGAACTTCTTCGGGATCAAGAA
>JAIDKM010000037.1 GCA_029051915.1 Alistipes sp.
ATCCGGATGTGAAGATAGAGACGAAGATCCGCAAGATAGGGCTGGTGGTGGAACAAGAAGCCCCCGGAGCCTCGATCTTCGGGCTGGCCTTCCGCTCGCTGGGCGGCAGCAGCTGGATCTATGCCTCGGTGATGCTGACCCTCGCGGCCTACCTGACGATCATCGTGCTGATGTTTCTGATCATCCACTCGGTACGCCGCTCGATCCGCGAAGAACGCACGCTCGACAAACGCAACGTATGGTATCTGCGGGCCATCGGCGGACTGGCCATAGCAACGGAACTGATGGACGGGCTGGTAGGCTGGACGATGAACCGCCGGGCTGCCGAGCTGCTGGCGGGAAGCCCGTACACAGTGGACACGGCACTCCATCTCTCCTACTCGACGATCATCATCGGCATACTGATCATCTTTGCAGCCGAAGTATTCGCCATCGGCCAGAACCTGAGCGAAGAACAAAAACTGACCATCTAAGACGCAACCGACAATGACAACCTGCATGACTATGAAAGGGGGGGGGAAATGGCTATAATCATCAACATCGACGTCATGATGGCCCGGCGCAAGATGTCGCTCGGCGAACTGGCCGAACGTGTGGACATCACGCCCGCAAACCTTTCGATTCTCAAGAACGGCAAAGCCAAGGCGATCCGTTTTTCGACGCTCGAAGCGATCTGCCGCGAACTGGAGTGCCAACCGGGCGATATCATCGAATACCGCCCCGAAACGGAAGAAACGAGACCACAGAACACCTTAAAATAATGCGTATGAAGAAAAAAATGATGCTCCTGCTGCTTGCGGTACTGACCGCGGGAAGCATGACGGCCCAACCGGGCATGATGGCCCCGATTCCGGCTGACGAAGCGACACGCGTAGGCAAGCTGGAAAACGGCATGACCTACTACATCCGCCACAATGAAAAACCCAAAGGGCAGGCGGACTTCTACATTCTGCACGATGTAGGCGCCATTCAGGAGAACGACGACCAGCAGGGTCTGGCCCACTTCCTTGAACACATGGCCTTCAACGGTACGAAGAACCTGCCGGGCAAGATGCTTACGGAGTATCTGGAGACCGTAGGCGTGAAATTCGGCTACAACCTCAACGCATCGACGGGATGGGATCAGACGACCTATCAGATCAAGGACGTGCCGACGGCACGCGAAGGCGTGGTCGACTCGGCACTGCTGATTCTGCACGACTGGTCGCACTTCATTGCACTGGAAGGCTCCGAAATCGACTCGGAGCGCGGTGTGATCTGCGAAGAACTCCGCACGCGCGACGGTGCTTCGTGGCGCTCGATGATGGCGATGATCAAGGCGCTGGGCAAGGGCACTAAATACGAACACCGCAACCTGATCGGCTATTTGGACTACCTGAAGAGCTTCGATCACCAGGTGCTGCGCGACTTCTACCACCAGTGGTACCGTCCGGACTATCAAGCCGTAATCATTGTCGGCGATGTAAACGTGGACGAAATCGAAGCGAAAGTCAAAGCGCTGATGAGCGACATTCCGGCCCCCGAAACCGATGCCTCGCACAAAGAGACGATCGTAGTTCCCGACAACGAAGAACCGATCGTGAGCATCCTGACCGACCCTGAAATGCAGAGCTCGCGGATTCAGATGTTCATCAAACGTTCGGCATTGCCCAAAGAACTGAACAACACGGTGCAGGCCGAAGTACTCGACGTAGTGCAAGCCTACATGGAAACGATGGCCAATGCCCGTCTGCAAGAGATCGCCATGCAGCCCGATGCGCCGTTCCTCGGTGGCGGCATGAGCGCCGGCGACATTCTGGGTGTCATCCCGACGATGAACCTGACGGCCTTCATCGCCATGACGCAGGACGGCAAACTGCCCGAAGGCTTCGAAGCGATCTACGGCGAAATGGAGAAGATCCGCCGTCATGGATTCACGCAGGGTGAATTCGAACGTGCGCAAAACAACCTGCTGCGCAATGCCGAGCGGAAGTACACCAACCGCAACGACCGCACGAACAACGAATATGTACGCACCTACCTGAACAATTTCAGCAAGAATACTCCCATGCCCTCGGCCGAAACCGAATGGCAGATCGACAGCATGCTGCTGAAATCGATCGACGTAAACACGGTCAATGCGATCGCCCAGCAGCTTATCACGCCGAAAAACCAGGTAATCACGATCACGGCCCCCGAGAAAGAAGGTCTCGTAGCGCCGACCGAAGCCGAGATTCTGGCGATCCGCGACAAAGTAATGAACGCCGAACTGGAAGCCTACGAAGACACGGCCGTCAAGGAACCGCTGCTGCCCGCAGGTATCAAGCTGAAAGGTTCGCCGGTCAAGACGACGAAGACCGACGCGGCATACGGCACGACGGAATGGACGCTGAAAAACGGCGTGAAGATCGTTGTGAAGCCCACGACGTTCAAAGCCGACGAAGTACGTATGAACGTAGTTTCGGAAGGCGGTCTCTCTGTTTTGAGCGACGAAGAACTGCTGATGGCCGAATGGCTGCCTGCGATCGCCTCGATGTCGGGCGTAGGGAAATTCTCGGCGGCGGATCTGCGCAAGCAACTTGCAGGCATTTCGGCGTCGGTAGGAGTCGATGTCGACAACTATCTTAGCAAGATTCAAGGTGTCTGCTCGCCCAAAGACATCGAAACGATGCTTCAGCTGCTCTACCTCCACTTCACGCAGCCGCGTTTCGACGAAACGGACTACAACACGCTGATGAAGATGCTGCGCGCCCAGCTGGAAAATGCCGAGTCGAACCCCGACTTCGTGATGGAAAAACGGTTCACGGAGGTAGCTTACGGCAACAATCCCCGCCGTCAGGTAACGACTGCGGCCACGCTCGACGGCTTCCAGTTCGAAGCGCTTCCGGCTATCCACAAGAAACTCTATCCGGGAGCCGACAGCTTCACGTTCATGTTCGTGGGCAACGTAGACCTTGAAACGCTCAAGCCTCTGGTGGAGAAATACATCGGCTCGCTGCCCGTAAGCAAGAAGAAGCTGACGGCCGCAGACGACGCCTGTGCACCCGTAGCCGGTGAGGTAGCCGAAGATTTCCGCGCAACGATGCAGCAGCCCAAAGTTTCGGTGCACTACCTGTTCTCGGGCGAACTGCCCTACACGTTCGCCAACCGCATGGCCCTGATATTCCTCACGCAGGCACTCGACTCGCGCTATCTGATCTCGATCCGCGAGGAAAAGGGCGGCACCTACGGTGTAAGCGTCTACGGTTCGATGGACTATCTGCCCCACGAGACCTACAAGATGAACATCGTCTTCGACACCAATGAAGAGATGGCCGACGAACTGCTGGAGATCGTGATGCAGGAGATCGAGAAGATCGCCAACGAAGGCCCTCTGACCGAAGATATCGAGAAGAACCGCGAGTTCATGCTCAAGAGCTGGGCCAACAGTCTGGAACAGAACAACAGCTGGATACGCTACATCCAGTCGAAGTACCTGCCTGGCGACGACTACCTTGCAGACTATGAAAAAGCGCTGCGCGAAGTATCGAATGCCGACGTACAGGCCCTGGCCAAGAAGATTCTGGAAGATGGCAACCTTGTGAAAGTCATCATGCGCCCCGAAAAAGCGGAGTAACCCTCCGGCCCATATCACGAACAGCCGCCCCGATCGGGGCGGCTGTTTTGCATTCAAAAGAACTGCGGGAATCCTTATTCCACAAAAAATTCCGGACGTTGTCCGGAATTTCGATATCAAATAAATTGAGCCAAACTACCGAACAATGGCATTCTTGATATTCTCGACGATATAGGCCACATCTTCGTCCGTTACGTAAGGACCGGCGGGCAAGCAAAGTCCCCGATGGAAAAGCTCCTCGGAAACGCCGTTGACATAGGCGGGATTGTTACGGAACACCGGCTGCAGGTGCATCGGCTTCCACAACGGACGCGACTCGATGCCGGCAGCGTCCAATGCGATACGCATGGCCTCCACATTCCGGTTCGGCTCGCTGTCGGTATGCACCGAAGCTGCGGCATGCATTACTCCGGCAGCACCTCCGACGGCTCCCTTTACAGCAGCACCATAGGCCTGCTCCTCGCCTTTCACCCG
>JAIDKM010000370.1 GCA_029051915.1 Alistipes sp.
CCCCCCCCCCCCACATCTCGAGCCCCCCCCGTTTTCTCCTCCGTTCTCTCTGCGCACCCTCGGCTCCGGCGCTCTCCTTCTGCTTCGGCCTTCTCTCTCGGCACCCACTCCTCTGCTCCCTCTGCTCCCTCTGCTCCTCTCGCTCCGTCTCTCTTCCTCCTCCCTCTGCTCCTCTCGCTCTCGCGGGCTTTTTTGCATTTTCGAGGATTTTTGTTATTTTTGCCGCCAGCTAAAAATTCCAAAAACGATACATTATGACTATTACCGCTGCTGACATCAAGATCGGCATGTGCATCGAAATGGACGGCAAAACGTTTCTCGTAGTCGATTTCCAGCACTGCAAACCGGGCAAGGGCCCTGCTTTCGTCCGTTCGAAACTCAAGAACCTCGAGAACGGGCGCGTGCTCGAGAATACGTTCTCGTCCGTAAGCCAGAAGATCGAGCAGGTTCGCGTCGAGCGCCGGCCTTACCAGTTCACTTACGAGGACGATCTGGGCGCACACTTCATGCACACCGAGACTTTCGAGGAGATCAACATTGACAAGAGCCTCATCAACAACTACGATCTCATGGCCGACGGCCAGATCGTCGAGGTGATGTTCCACACCGAGAAGGAGAGCGTCCTCTCGGCCGAGCTTCCTCCGATCGTCGACATGGAGGTTACCTATACCGATCCGGGTATCAAGGGCGATACGGCTTCTACCAATTCGCTCAAGCCCGCTACGGTCAATACCGGGGCTACGGTTCGCGTGCCTTTGTTCATCAATACGGGCGATAAGATCCGCGTCGACACGCGTACTCGCGAGTACTACGAGCGGATCAAGTAGTTTTTTCCGCTTCCGTTTTTCTTCAGGGCCGCATCCGCGGCCCTTTTTTCGTCTGCCAGGGCAAGCTCCGGTAACTCTCTCTTTCCTTTCCCGCATAAAAAAATACTTCGCTGTTTTTCAGCGAAGTATTTTTTTTGCGTACCCGGAGCCGGGGTCGAACCGGCACGACATTGCTGTCATTGGTGTTTGAGACCAACGCGTCTACCGATTCCGC
>JAIDKM010000371.1 GCA_029051915.1 Alistipes sp.
CCGGCGAGGTGCTGGCCCATTTCCGGGCGAACGAACCCAAAGGCGAATTCGTGATCGTCGTGGCGGGACGTCCCAAATCCGGGCGCGGGGACAAGAAGATGGAGATGCCCGAATCCGATAACAACAGTTTATGAAAGATAGGAATTTCAACGATACAAGCCGTCGCATGAAGCACTCTTTTTCGGCGTGGCTCGGCGATCTGCGCGGATTTTTGCGCGATCGGTTCAGCCTTGACGAGGACAAGGTGCAGCGCGACGAGGTGATCGCCTCCATTTCGAAGGGCGTCGAATTCCGCGGCGCCAATCTGTGGGTGTTGATTTTCGCCACCATGATCGCTTCGCTGGGCCTGAATGTCGATTCGGCCGCCGTCATCATCGGCGCCATGCTCATCTCGCCGATCATGGGGCCGATCATGGGCGTGGGCCTGGCATTGGGCATCAACGATTTCGATTTGTTGAAGAGATCGCTGCGCAACCTGCTGTTCATGTTCATCGTGGCGATCATCGCTTCGACCCTCTATTTCTTTCTTTCGCCTCTTTCGGCCAACAGCAGCGAGCTGCTGGCCCGTACCACGCCGACTACCTACGACGTGCTGATCGCCTTGTTCGGCGGTCTGGCCGGCATGATCGCCCAGACGCGGCAGGATCGGAATTCGACCGTCATTCCCGGTGTCGCCATCGCTACGGCGCTGATTCCGCCCCTCTGTACGGCCGGTTTCGGCATCGCTACCGTACAGCCGCGCTTCTTTCTCGGGGCTTTCTACCTCTTTTTCATCAACTCGGTCTTCATCGCGCTGGCGACCTGCGGCGTGGTGCGCTTCCTCCGTTACGAAAAGAAGGCGTTCATCGACAAGGCCCGCGAGCGCACCGTCAGGCGTTCGATGCTGGTCGTTACCTTGCTGACGCTGATTCCCAGCATCTTCATCGGCTTCCGCATGGTGCGGGTTTCGATCTTCGAGGCCGCCGCCGACAAGTATGTGGGGCGGGTCTTCCAGTTCCCGCAGACACGGGCCGTCTCTTATACAAATCTCCGAGCCCACGA
>JAIDKM010000372.1 GCA_029051915.1 Alistipes sp.
ATATTTCCTGTGTCAGCGGATACCCCCCCCCGATGATAATTCGACTGTCGGGGACGCATCGCCCGCATAGCGAACGACGACCGGTGTTTCAACTTGTCCGAATGGCGAAAGAAAGTACCCGAAAATTTCATGCCGCAAAGATAAGGCAATTATTGCAATGACGTATAGGAATATGCGGGAATTTTCAACATTTTTTCGCCAATTCTGCGGATCGGGGCGGATGAGCGGTTGCGAAAGGGCGATTTTCGGAGACCTTTCGGGTATTTTATCGGGGTGATTTTCGGGGAGCTCCCGGGGCGAGGTGGCACGCTCCTTGCCGGGGGTGGGCGCGATGTCTTTCCGGGAAAAATACTGGCGCTATTCGCTCTTCGTTCTGATCGTGGGGCTGGGGATCACGATCTTCATCGAACTGACCCCCTTTCTGGGCGGACTGCTCGGAGCAACGACGATCTATGTATTGCTGCGACGGCAGATGCGCCTGCTCTGCGACCGGCGCCACTGGAGACGCAGCGCGGCGGCCTCGCTGCTGCTGACCGAAGCGATCTTTCTGTTTCTGATACCGATCAGTCTGGTGGTGTGGATGCTTGTGGCGAAGATTCAGGATATAACGCTCGACCCCCAGACGGTCGTAGCCCCGCTGCGACATGCGGCCGAACTGATTCATCAACGCACGGGCTACGACCTGTGGCGTGAAGAGAACCTGCAGTCGGCGCTGGCCTATCTGCCGCGGGCGGGGCAGTGGGTCGTGAAAAACATAGCCGATTTTGCGCTCAACCTTGTGGTGCTGCTGTTCGTGCTCTATTTTATGCTGATCGGCGGGGTGCGGATGGAAGCCTACGTATGGGAACTTCTGCCGTTCGACCGCGCGGTAGCCAGGCGAGTGATGTGCGAAGTGAGGATGATCGTCCGCTCGAACGCGATCGGCATTCCGCTGCTGGCCGTGGTGCAAGGGGTCGTTGCATATGCGGGCTATCTGATCTTCGGAGCTCCGAGCCCCCTGTTCTGGGGTGTCGTTACCTGCTTCGCGACGATCATACCGATCATAGGCACCGGTCTTGTGTGGGTGCCGCTGGCGGGATACATGGCGCTCGACGGCCGCTGGGGCGCTGCGATCGGACTATGCGTCTATGGAGTGCTGGTCGTTACGCATGTGGACAACGTGGTGCGCTTCGTCATGCAGAAGCGCCTGGCCGACACCCACCCGCTGGTAACGATATTCGGCGTGGTGATCGGACTTTCGCTGTTCGGATTCATGGGAGTGATCTTCGGGCCGCTGATGCTGGCGATGTTCATCCTCTGTGTCGATCTGTTCAAACGCGGATATCTTGAAGGACGCTATGGCTCTTCGTCGAAGTCGGGGGCGGGCCATGTTTCCAAATCTTCGGGGAATTTCTGCTCCTCGTAAAACCTGCGGAGTATCGGAAGTTATAAATGAAATTCGCGCAAGAAACCGTTGAAGTATCCTGCGCGAAGCATTGTATCGGGAGAGAGACTTGAACTCTCGACCTCATGATTATGAAACACAATAATATGGCTTTCCCTCATTTTCTAATGGTTTCTGTTTTTATCTACTATAAAGATTTTCAGTTATTTATTTTTTCATATATTTGCCGCTGTTTTCTGACTTCGGAAAAAGTTGTATGCAAATTGTATGTACGATGAATAACTATTACTACTCAAAGGATGGTCTCACAATCGCTGCAATATTGGACTCTCGGCGCTTGCTTGCGAATGGCGAATATCCGGTTAAAATACGAGTAACCTACCAACGGAAACAGGTCTACTATCCTACAGGAAAGAGCATGTCTGAAGATGTATGGAAATCGCTTAATGTATCCCGTCGTTCAGATATCGTATCCGAACGCAAAGATATAGAAAATTCTTTCTCTTTGGTGAAGTCGGCCGCACAAGAACTGATCGAGACGGGAATATTCACGATCGATATGCTGAACGTGCGGATGAGCCGGGGACACTCTGCGTCGTTGAAGACGGCGATCGAGACGAAAATAAGTCAATTGCGTAAAGAAGCCAAGATCGGAAGTGCCGACGTATATGCCTCTCTGTACCGGAACCTAAAGCTCTTTACCGCCAAAGATATTCGCTATGAAGAGGTATCCCCGATGTGGCTGAAGCGATTTGAAGAGTCGATGCGCAGCAGCGGAAAGAGCCAGACGACCATTGCGATGAATATGCGCAGTTTAAGGAGCATCATCAACGAGGCGCGGCGTTCCGGGCTGGTCAAGGATGCGCTTTATCCTTTTGGGAGAGGAAAATATGAGATTCAAGAGGGAGAGGGCCGGAAACTGGCGCTTACTTTGGAGCAGATCGGGCAGATTGCCAGATA
>JAIDKM010000373.1 GCA_029051915.1 Alistipes sp.
CGAGATGTATGAAGAAGGCGACATCCGCCGCGACGGAAGCATTCTGAACTGGGAGAAGTACGTAAAGGAGTCCAACCCCAACGCCTCCTACGATGCCCGCTGGCAAGACACCGGCTACTTCCTGCTGAAATACGCCGGACGAGTCAACTACAACCACGGCTACCTGGGCGATCCCAACATGAACCACGGCAACAACGTCCGAGTATACCGCTACGCCGAGACGCTGCTCAATGCAGCCGAGCTGTCGGTGCTGCTGGGCCAAGACGGATCGCCCTATCTGAAAGAAGTCCGCGACCGCGCCCCCTGCACCGCGACGGGCGTCTCGCGAAACGACATCATCGAGGAACGCCACAAGGAATTCGTGGGCGAAGGCAAGCGCTACTGGGATCTGGTGCGCAGCGGCCTGGCGACGACGGAACTCACCGCCGCCAGACACGAATACCGCCAAACGGACTGGAGCGAATCGAAGAAATACTGGCCCATTCCGCAGTCGGAAGTCGACAAAGACCCCGGTATCAAGCAGAACGCCTACTAACAGTCATCGTCAAAAAACGTTACGAACATGAAAAGATTTTGGAAAAACATAGCGTCCGCACTCGCGCTGCCGCTCGTCGTGGCCGCCTGTACGACCGATTACCCCGAACCCGACGCGAACGGACTGCCCCAGGCCTCGGACTTCGACATCGCGATCGACATCGACCAGGAGACCAACTACGTAACTTTCACGCTTGCGAACAAAGGCATGATTCCTATGTGGATCTTCGGTGAGGAGAAGATCGACGGCGCAGCCAACAAGAAATACGCCTATGCGCAGAACCAACTGCGACTCCGCTTCCGCGACGCCGGAGAACACACCGTAGAAGTGAAAGCCTACAACGTCAACGGCATCTCCGTGGGCTCGAAGATCGAGACCTTCACGCTCGAAAACACCTACCGGGATCCGTTCAACGACACACCCTACAAAAATGCCATCTCCAACAACGGCAGCCAAGAATGGGTGTGGAACTCGACTATAGCCGGCCACTTCGGCTGCGGCGAATCGGGCGGCGACGGCCTGAACTGGTGGTCGGCGACGGCCAACGAAAAAGCGGACTGGAGCCTCTACAACGACGTGATGACCTTCAACACCGACGGCACCTACACCTACGATCCGGGCGAGGACGGCATGGTCTTCGTCAATAAGGATTCGGGCTACAAACCCGAGTACCGCGTCAAGGACGACGAAGATTACATCGCGCCCATCGAGAAGTTCGACGCACAGTACTGGTTCGAGCAGAACTGGAACGACGCCGGCATCGAAGAGATCTACCTCTGCTTCGACCCGGAAACCAACGTATCGTACATTCCCCACCAGGCAGCGCTCGACGCACCGCGCTACAAATTGCTCGAAACCTCGACGTCGGCGCTGCGCCGCGAGATCAAGATGTGCATCGACGACGGAGCGATCGCCTGGCACTACAATTTTGTGCCGGTAAGCAATGGCGAAGAAGCCGACGTATCGTTCAACGGCGCAGGATTCTCGAACGGCATGGTCGAGACCGAACTGGTGCAGGGCGACGAAATCGCAGTGAAAGGCATCGACCTCACGGAGATCTGGGTAGACCCCGACTTCTTCACCTACGTAGACGCTTCGACGCTCAAATTCAACGCTGTAGACGGCGAATACCGTGTGATCTGGGACGGCAAGTGGCTGAAGGTGCTCCCGCTCAAAAACGGCGAACCCGCCACCTACGAGAACAACGGCGACCTCTGGATCATCGGCGACGGCGGCGGCAAGCCCTCGCTCTCCAACATGATCGAATGGAACACCGACAACGCCCTGCCCTGCGCCCGCATCGACGAAAAGACCTACCGCATCACCCTCTACATGAAAGCCGAAGGCGGCTCGATCAAAGTCTTCGGCCAAGCCGGCTGGGGCACGGAGTGGACGCAAGACAAGTACGGCACGATCGAAGGCAACGGATTGTTCAAGGTACTCGGCGCACCCGATGACGGCAACATCGCCACCGACGGTGCGACGGCCGGTCTCTACACCTTCACGTTCGTGGACAACGGCGGCACGCTCGACCTGTCGGTCGAGGCGGCAGCGCCCGTAGGCCCGACGCTCTTCGATCCCGAATCGGCAGCCAACGTATGGCCTGTCGGCATCGTGCCCACGTTCTGGTTCGCCGACGCCGGCTGGCAGCAGGTAGGCGATCCCGACTGCGAACAGGAAGGCCGCACCTACACCATCACGATGAACGACGCGACGTCCGACCAGTGGCAAGGACAGGTAACTCTGGCGACCGAACTTTCGACAACGGCCGACAAACGTTACGACTTCTACATCTCAATCACCTGCACGAAAGATCACCCGGGCGTAACGATCAAACTTACCGCGGACGACGACGAAACGTTCTACTTCGACGGCCGTCATCCGGTAACGGCAGATGAAGAATTCATCTACAAGGTGGGTAACTTCGCAGGCAAGGAGATCGCGAAGCTGAAACTCGTACTCGACTTCGGCGGCTGCCAGGCCGGCACCGTAGCGACGGTCAAGGACATCCTTTTCCAGGAGCACCGGATCGCCGAAATGAAATAGACGACACGCAGAGGGACGGAGCCGCAACCGGGGCTTCGCCCCTCTGTTCTCGAACGAACACGTTACGCAACTAAATCATGAAAGAGATGTTATTGGGCATATTCGCGGCCTCGGCGCTGCTGCTGGGCGCCTGCTCCGGATCGGACGACCCTGCGCCAGCCAAAAGCGGCGAACTGACGGTCGAACCCGAAGCGCTGACGCTTGCCGACGAAGCGGCGGTGCAATTCATCACGGTAACCGCCACGGCCGACTGGGGCGTCGCATCCGAAGATACGTCGTGGTGCCGGGTCTCCCCGAGCGGCGGCATTCCTGGAACCTCGGAGATCAAGGTAACCATCGACGAAAACAAGAGCGGAGAAGCCCGCGCCACGAACCTGGCATTCCGCATCGGCAACGACAAGAAACTGCTTCCGGTCAAGCAAAACTACAAAGTCGAAGCGGTCGAAATCGCCGATCCTGCATTCGAAGCCTATCTTCTTGAAAACTACGATACCGACGGCGACGGCGTACTGAGCACCAAAGAAGCGACAGCCGTAACCCGCATCGAAGCATCGGGCCGGGGCATCCGCTCGATGGCCGAGCTGAACACGGCATTCCCCCAACTTATCTATCTGGACTGCTCGGACAACGACCTGACGCAGCTCGACCTGACGGAACTTACGCGGCTGACCTACCTCGACTGCTCGAACAACTCCCTGACGGAGCTGGACATCCGCAACCAACAATCGCTTGCGACGTTCGATGCGACGGGCAACCCGGAGCTGAAGGAAATCCATGTCTGGACGGGATTCAAGCCCGGCAGCGGCTTCGCCAAACCGGAAGGTGCGGAATACGTGGAATCCGAGATCCCCACGCCAGCTGGATACCGGCTGATATGGGCCGACGAATTCAACGAAGCGGGCGAAACGCTTCCCTCGACGGACAAATGGTGGTACGAAACCGGCGACGGCGGCTGGGGAAACCATGAACTCCAAGACTATGTCTCGGGAGGTCAATACAACGGCGAAAAACTGGCCCTCGTATCGAACGGCACGCTGAAGATCGTAGCCAAGAAGATCGACGGCAAAGTACGCTCCGTACGCATGAACACCGTCGAAGGATGGACGTACGGCTACTTCGAAGCCCGCCTGAAACTCTGCACGGGCAAAGGCACGTGGCCTGCGTTCTGGATGATGCCCAAGAACTTCACGACGTGGCCCGGCGACGGCGAAATAGACATCATGGAAGAAGTGGGCTACAACCCCAACTATGTTTCGTCGAGCATCCACTGCAACGCCTACAACCACTCGATCGGCACTCAGAAGACCCACGAACTGCTGCTCCCGACGGCGCAAAGCGAATTCCACACCTACGCTGTGGAATGGAGCGAAGAGATGCTGATCTTCTACTTCGACGGCCAAGAACACTTCCGCTTCGTCAACGACAAGAAAGGCGACTACGACACGTGGCCGTTCTACAACCCGTTCTACCTGAAGCTCAATCTTGCGTGGGGCGGCGACTGGGGCGGAGCCCAAGGCATCGACGAAGGGTGCCTGCCGGCGACCTACGAAGTGGACTACGTACGCGTATTCAAGAAAATCGAATAACCAAAACCCTTTCCCGAATGAAAAACATGCGTAAAATAACGCTCGGAGCGCTGCTGGCACTCGCACTCGGCGGCTGCTCCCCGAAAACCGAGACCGAACGCCGGATCGACGACCTGCTCTCGCAGATGACCCTGCGTGAAAAAATCGGCCAGATGCATCAGGTATCGGGCGGATACGACCTTGCCGAAGCGGCCGCCAAAGGCGAAATCGGCTCGATCCTCAACTGTGTGGATGCAGAAGAGATCAATGCCGTACAACGGGCGGCCGTAGAACAGAGCCGCCTCCACATTCCGATTCTGGTAGGTCGCGACGTGATCCACGGATTCCGCACGATCTTCCCCATTCCGCTGGGGCTGGCCGCGACGTTCGACCCCCTGCTGGTGGAGGAAGGCGCCCGGGCGGCGGCCGTCGAAGCGACGGCATCGGGAGTGCGCTGGACATTCTCGCCCATGCTGGACATAGCGCGCGATCCGCGCTGGGGCCGTGTAGCCGAAGGCTCGGGGGAAGATCCCTATCTTGACGCGCAGATGGGCGTGGCGATGGTCAGAGGCTATCAAGGCGACGACTATGCCGATCCCACGTCGATGGCGGCCTGCGTGAAGCACTTCGTAGGCTACGGAGCCGCCGAAGGAGGCCGCGACTACAACTCGACGATGATCTCCGAACGCTCGCTGCGAAACACCTACCTGCCGGCATTCAAGGCCTGCATCGACGCCGGAGCGCTGACGCTGATGACCTCGTTCAACGAAATCGACGGCATCCCCTCGACGGGCAACGACTTCCTGCTGCGCGACATCCTGCGCGACGAATGGGGATTCGACGGCATGGTGGTTACGGACTGGAACTCCTCGGGCGAGATGATCGCCCACGGCTATGCCAAAGACCTCAAACACGCCACCGAACTCTCGGTGAACGCGGGAGTCGACATGGACATGATGTCGTTCGGATTCATCACCTTCATCGAAGAACTGGTCAAGGAAGGCAAAATTGCCGAGAAGACCATCGATGAAGCCGTGCGCAACATCCTGCGGCTGAAATTCCGCCTGGGACTCTTCGAGAATCCCTATGTGGACGCCGAAAACGTGCGGACGAAAGTCTATGCACCCGAACATCTTGCAGCCGCGAAGCGCAGCGCCGAAGAATCGGCGATCCTGCTGCAAAACAAGGGAAACGTGCTTCCGCTGGACAAGGCCCGGACGATTCTGGTAACGGGCCCGATGGCCGACGCGCCCTACGACCAGCTGGGCACGTGGTCGTTCGACTGCGAACCCGAACACACCGTAACGCCGCTGCAAGGACTGCGCGAACACTACAACGTGATCTATGAACCGGGCCTGACCTACAGCCGCGACACGGACAAGCGCAACTTCGCCAAAGTACGTGCGGCGGCGGCCCGAGCGGAAGCCGTGGTCGTATGCGTGGGCGAAGAAGCGATCCTTTCGGGCGAGGCGCACTCGCTCTCGCGTCTGAACCTGCAAGGAGCCCAAAGCGACCTGATCGCCGAAGTCCGCAAGAGCGGCAAACCGGTCGTAGTGGTGGTGATCGCGGGCCGTCCGCTGACGATCGAACGCGATCTGGCCAACTGCGACGCCATGCTCTACTCGTTCCACCCCGGGACGATGGGCGGTGCGGCGATCGCCGACCTGATCCGTGGCAAGGCGACCCCCTCGGGCAAGAGCCCCATGACCTTCCTGCGCGACGCGGGACAAGCCCCGTTCTACTACAACCACAACAACTCGGGCCGCCCGTGCAACGGCACGGAGACGCTGTTAGAAGAGATTCCGCTGCATGCCGGGCAGACCTCGCTGGGCTGCACCTCCTACTACCTGGACACCGGCTACGGCCCGCTCTTCCCGTTCGGCTACGGACTTTCGTACACGACGTTCGAATACGGCAACATCGTGCTCAACAAACCGAAGTTCGGCATGAACGACTCGATCGTAGTGGAATTCGACCTGACGAATACGGGCGCGCGCGAGGGTGTCGAAGTAGCCCAACTCTACACACGCGATCTGGTGGGTTCGGTAGTTCGTCCGGTCAAGGAGCTGAAACGTTTCGAACGCGTAACGCTGGCCCCGGGCGAGACGAAGCACCTGCGTTTCGAACTGCCCGTGGCGGAGTTGGCATTCTGGAACCGCGACATGAAGTATGTCGTGGAACCCGGCGACTTCTGTCTGTGGGTAGCGGGCGACTCGGCATCGGGCGAAAGCCACCCGTTCAGTGTGGAATAACCCGCGAGCGAACCAACGAAAACCCCTGCCGCCTCTCGGTGGCAGGGGTCTCTTTTTGCCGGCGCAGAACTACCGGATGAAGAGCAGCTCGCGGTACTTGGGCAAGGGCCAGATCTGGTCGTCGACGATCTCCTCCAACTTATCGATATGGTGGCGGATCTCGTCGAAGAACCCGGACACGGTATCGTGATAAGCGATCGCCTTTTCGCGCTGATCCTCGATGCGGTTGGCCTTCTTGCGGGCCTCGATCATCTGGTCGGTGAGCTTCTGGATGGCCGTCGTATGATCCTGGATCTTCTTGATGAGGGCGATGTCGGCCGACGACTTCAGCTCCGGAATCTGCTGGAGCTTATAGACCTTGTCCAACAACAAAGCTTCGTAGCGCGACGCGATGGGCACGATGTGGTTCATGGCCAAATCGCCCAGCACGCGACCCTCGATCTGGATCTTCTTGGTATAGGTCTCCCACTTCACCTCGGTACGGGCCTCCAGCTCAACGCGGGTATAAACCCCCATGTCGCCGAACATCTGCAACGACTCCTTATCGAGATACCGGTCGAAGATGAGCGGTGTGGAAGTCTCGCAATCCAAGCCGCGGCGAGCCGCCTCGGCCTTCCACTCGTCGGAATAGCCGTTGCCGTCGAAACGGATCGGCGCGCACTCCTTGATCATCTTCTTGAGCACCTCGTAGATCGCCTTCTCCTTCTTCATGCCGGCCTCGATCTTGGCGTCGACGGCCGCCTTGAAATGCGTGAGCTCGTCGGCCACGGCCGTATTGAGCGTAATCATCGCCTCGGCGCAGTTGTCGGACGAACCCACGGCGCGGAACTCGAAGCGGTTGCCGGTAAAGGCGAAAGGCGACGTCCGGTTGCGATCAGTATTATCCAAGAGCAAGGTCGGAATATGCGAAATGCCGCTCATCTTGAAGACGTTGCGGGCATCGAAGCGAATGGCGTCGTCGCCCTTCGATGCGGCGAGCTTGTCGAGCACGGCCGAAACCTGCGAACCGAGGAACGTGGAGATGATGGCGGGAGGAGCCTCGTTGGCGCCCAGACGGTGGGCGTTGGTAGCGCTCATGATCGAGGCTTTCAACAAACCGTTGTGCTTGTAGACGGCCGAAATGACGTTCACGAGGAAAGTGATAAACTGCAGATTCTCGGAAGCGGTCTTTCCGGGGCCCAGGAGATTGACGCCCGTATCGGTACCCAACGACCAGTTGTTATGCTTGCCCGAGCCGTTGATCCCCTTGAACGGCTTCTCGTGCAAGAGCACGCGGAAACGATGGCGGCGGGCGATCTTGTCCATGATGGTCATCAGGAGCTGGTTGTGGTCGTTGGCGAGGTTGGCCTCCTCGTAGACGGGAGCCAGCTCGAACTGATTGGGAGCGACCTCGTTATGCCGTGTTTTGACGGGAATGCCCAGCAACAGACACTCGTACTCCAACTCCTTCATGAAAGCCATGACGCGCGTAGGGATGGCGCCGAAATAATGGTCTTCGAGCTGCTGGTTCTTGGCCGACTCGTGGCCCATCAATGTCCGGCCGGTCAGCACCAGGTCGGGACGGATGGCCCACAGACTTTCGTCGACGAGGAAGTACTCCTGCTCCCAACCCAGGTAGGAATAGACCTTTTCGACGTTCTTGTCGAAATAACGGCACACCTCCGTGGCAGCCTTGTCGACAGCCGAAAGCGAACGCAGCAGGGGCACCTTATAATCGAGCGCCTCGCCCGTATAGGCGATGAAAACCGTGGGGATGCAGAGCGTGGTATCGACGATGAAAGCGGGCGAAGCGGGATCCCAGGCCGAATAACCGCGCGCCTCGAACGTATTGCGGATACCGCCGTTGGGGAACGACGAAGCATCGGGCTCCTGCTGCACGAGCAACTTGCCGGAGAACTCCTCCAAGACGCCGCCGCAACCGACGGGATCGGCGCAAGCGTCGTGCTTCTCGGCCGTGCCGCCCGTCAGGGGCTGAAACCAGTGGGTATAATGGTCGGCGCCATGCTCCAACGCCCACTGCCGCATGCCGGCAGCCACGCCGTCGGCGATTTCGAGCGGCAGCGGCGTACCGTTCTCCATCGTATTGACGAGCGCATCGAACGTCTTCTTGTTGAGATATTTGCGCATGGCATCGCGTCCGAAGACCTTCGCACCGAAATAATCCGAAGGACGACCTGCAGGCACAGGCACCTCGACGGCCGAGTGATTGATGGCCGCATCGACCATCTTGAATCTGAGTAACGACATAATTGCTATTTATTGGATTGCAGTTTTCATGACATTTTCCGATCGGTACAAAGGTAAATATTTTTCGGTTTGCTTGTTTTTCAAAAATCGCACTTTTTCGAGAAAACGCGAAATTTTTCACCTGTTTTCGGAAAAACAAGCCGAATTTTCAGACGATATCCCGATTTTTTGAGCCTATTTTTCGAAAACAACCCGAAATTTTCTGCTAAATTCCCAAAAATGCAAAAATTGACTTTTGGGAAATTTCAGAGCAAAACAGAAAAATTTTCAACTAAAATACGCATTCGACGCATCGGCCGGTTTTCCGTCATTCCGAGAAGTCCGTACTGCGCCGCATACTTTAGGACAGACGAATCTACTGTTATTTTCTTATCAATTTATTGACGCATTTGCCATTTATTTTAGA
>JAIDKM010000374.1 GCA_029051915.1 Alistipes sp.
AGAAGCCCATCGTCGTCGTCAACAAGGTCGACAAACCCAATTGTCGGCCCGAGGTCGTCAACGAGCAGGTCTTCGACCTGATGTTCTCGCTCGACGCCACCGAGGAGCAGCTCGATTACAAAACCATCTACGGCTCGGCTAAGCAGGGTTGGATGTCGCACCGGTGGAACGAGCCGACCGATTCGATCGTGCCTTTGTTGGACGCCATCATCGACGAGATTCCCGAGCCGGCCGTCGTCGAGGGTACGCCCCAGATGCTCATCACGTCGCTCGAGTATTCGGCTTATACGGGCCGCATCGCCGTCGGCAAGCTCACGCGTGGGTCTCTCCGGGCCGGGCAGAACGTTACCCTCGCCAAGCGCGACGGCACCACCATGCAGAAAACCAAGATCAAGGAGTTGATGATCTTCGAGGGCCTCGGCAAGAAGAAGGTCGACGAGGTGCCTTGCGGCGAGATCTGCGCCGTCATGGGTATCGAGGGCTTCGAGATCGGCGACACGATCTGCGACTTCGAGTCTCCCGAGCCGTTGCCTCCGATCGCCATCGACGAGCCTACCATGTCGATGCTCTTCACGATCAACAACTCGCCTTTCTTCGGCAAGGACGGCAAGTTCGTTACTTCGCGCCATATCAAGGATCGCCTCGACCGCGAGTTGGAGAAGAACCTCGCTCTGCGCGTTACTCCGGGCCCTTCGGCCGATTCGTTCAACGTCTTCGGGCGCGGCGTGCTGCACCTCTCGGTTTTGATCGAGACCATGCGGCGCGAGGGTTACGAGTTGCAGGTCGGGCAGCCGCGGGTCATCGTCAAGGAGATCGACGGCAAGAAGTGCGAGCCGATCGAGGAGATGACCGTCGACTGCCCCGAGGAGTGTTCCGGCACGGTCATCGAGTTGGCTACCAAGCGCAAGGGTTCGCTCGTCAACATGGTCGCCAACGGCGACCGCGTGCGCCTGGAGTTCTCGATTCCTTCGCGCGGCATCATCGGCTTGCGTTCCAATATGTTGACGGCTACGGCCGGCGAGGCGATCATGACGCATCGTCTGCAGGGTTTCGAGCCGTGGGTCGGCGAGATCGAGATGCGTACCAACGGGTCGATCATCTCCGGCGAGACCGGTACGGCTTTCGCTTATTCGATCGACAAGTTGCAGGATCGGGGCCGTTTCTTCATCGCTCCGATGGATCCCGTCTACGAGGGACAGGTCATCGGCGAGCACACGCGCCAGAACGACATCACGGTCAACGTTACCAAGTCCAAGCAGCTCACCAACATGCGTGCTTCGGGTTCCGACGACAAGGCCGTCATCGTTCCTCCGCGGGTCTTCACGCTCGAGGAGGCACTCGAATACATCAAGGAGGACGAGTACGTCGAGGTTACACCCAACGCCATGCGCCTGCGCAAGATCTTGTTGCACGAGGTCGACCGCAAGCGGGCTTCCAAATAGTCTTTTCGCATGACCGCTTTCACCTTGTCCCTTTGCGTCGGGGCCGTAGCCGGTGCCCTCGACGTCATTCCGATGATCGCTCGGCGCCTTTCGTTGCGTTCGTGCTTGTCGGCTTTTTGTACTTACCTCTTCGCTTCCGTCCTCATCTTCCATTGCCGGTTGCCCTATCTGCCTTGGTGGGCCGAGGGCATGGCCATCACGTCGATGATCGCGTTGCCCGTCGTCCTCAACTTCTCCGGCAAGGATCGCAGGGCTACTCCGATCGTCTTGTTGAACGCTCTGGTATTGGGTTTGCTGATCTCCGTGGCAAAACATTTCCTCTAAGCCGAGCGCAGCGCCGAATTTATTCGGCTATGCCGAGGCGGAGGAAATCTGCATGAAGTGAACATTTCCTCTAAGCCGAGCGCAGCGCCGGATTTATTCGGCTATGCCGGGGTGGAGAAGATTGCTTGAAATGAACTTTCAAAACTATCAACCATGAGTAAAATTGGCATCGCCTGCGACCATGCAGGTTATGAAATGAAAGAGTTTTTGGTCGGTTTCCTGGATGCGATGGGCTTCGAGGTGCTCGACTTCGGCACCCATTCGCCCGAGAGCGTCGACTACGCCGACTTCGGGCATCCGTTGGCCGCCGCCATCGAGAGCGGCGAGTTGGAGCGGGGCATCGGGCTCTGCGGCTCCGGCGAGGGTATGGCCATGACATTGAACAAGCATCAGGGCATCCGCGCCGGACTTTGTTGGAATTCGGAGGTCGCAGCGCTCATCCGCCAGCATAACAACGCCAACGTCATCGTCTTTCCCGCCCGTTTCATCTCCAACGACGAGGCGGTCGCCATGCTCGACCTCTTTCTCAATACTCCGTTCGAGGGCGGGCGGCACCAGAATCGCATCGACAAGATGGCTTGTAAATAGCGCTTCTCAGAGTCTGTAAATGTAGGGCGTCTGCGATCGCAGACGCTCTGTCTTTTGCGCTTCGTCGAACAGTCCGTAGACTGCCGAGCCGCTGCCCGACATCGAAGCATAGAGGGCTCCCGCCGCCAGAAGTTCTTCTTTCGCGGTTCGGATCGCCGGGCGGGCTTCGAATACCGTGGCTTCGAAGTCGTTGGTTATCGTGCCTTGCCACTCGCCGATCGGGCGGCGCAGCCGCTCGGCCAGGGGGATCTCAGGGATGCGCGGCTTCACTCCGGCGTAGGCTTCGCGGGTCGATACTCCTTCCGCTGGTTTGATGATCGCCAGCCATAGGCCCTTTAGGTCGAGCGCAATAGGTTCCATCCGCTCGCCGCGTCCTTTGCATAACTGCGGAATGTTTCTCACAAAGAACGCCGTGTCGCTTCCCAGCTCCGCCGCACAGGCGATCCGTTCCGCTTCCGACAGCCTCAGGGCGAACAGTTCGTCGAGGGCCAGCACCACGGCCGTCGCGTCCGACGATCCGCCGCCCAGTCCCGCTCCGTAGGGCACCCGTTTGTCCAGGCGGATCTTCGCTCCGCCGATTCCGTAGCGTTCCCGCATCAGCCGGTACGCTCGGATGCAGAGGTTCTCTTCCGGGGCGCAGTCCACCGCCAGTCCTTCGGCGCGGAATTCCGCACCGGGTTCTTCGCGTCCGATTACTTCCACTTCGTCGTAGAGTCCCGGCACCGGTACCATCACTGTCTCCACTTCATGATAGCCGTCTTCCCGGCGGCTCAGGACATCAAGTCCAAGGTTTATCTTGCAGTTCGCTCGAAGTATCATGTCGCAAATTAAAAATTAAAATTCAGATTTTAAAAATTTTCGGGCGAATTTCCCCTACCTTTGTGCCATGAAGTTCCGTACCGAGATCCAGTGTTCCTCGTTGCCCACCGACATCGGGTATGCCGATCGCGTGCTCTTTTTCGGTTCTTGTTTCGCCGACGAGATGTGCCGGCGGATGCAGACTTTGAAGTTCCGCGCCGACGGCAATTTCTCGGGGCCGCTCTTCAATCCCGCTTCCGTCGCCGATGCACTGCGGCGCGCGCAGACTCCGGCTCGGATCTCGGCCGACGAGCTCCGGCAGGATGCCGACGGGTGGTGGTTCAGCTACGATGCCAGTACGCTTCTTTCCGACCCCGATCCTCAGGCGGTGCTTCGGCGGTGCAACGGGGCGCTCGACCGGCTTCGCGGCGGGTTGTCGGAGGCCCGGGTTCTCTTCGTTACGTTCGGTACCGCGTGGGTCTACCGGTTGAGGGAGAGCGGCCGGGTCGTCGCCAATTGCCACAAGCAGCCGCAGACGCTTTTCGACCGCGGGTTGCTTTCCGTCGCACAGATCGTCGACGAGTGGTCGGCTCTGCTCGACGGGCCGCTCGCCGGCCGGGAGGTCGTCTTCACGGTCAGCCCCGTGCGCCATCTGGGCGACGGTATGGAGGGCAACTCCCTCAGCAAGGCTCTCTTGAGGGTCTCCGTCGCCGAGTTGGTTCGGCGTTTCGACCGGGTCCATTATTTCCCTGCTTTCGAGATCCTCACCGACGATCTGCGCGACTATCGGTTCTACGCCGACGACTTGTGCCACCCTTCTCCGCAGGCCGTCGATTATATCTGGGAGCGTTTCGCCGCCGCGGCTCTCTCTGCGCCGGCCCGGCAGCTCTTGCCCGAGGTCGAACAGCTTGTCGCCCAGTGTCATCATCGGCCGCGGCGGCCCGGCAGCGAGGCTCGGCGAACGTCCGTGCTGCGGATGCTCGATCGCATGGCCGAGCTCGAACGGAGTGCCGGGATCGATTTTTCGCAGGAAATAGCGCTTCTCAGGGGTGAAACTTATCGGTAATTTTCGTTTTCGGCTTCGCCGAAGACGCTTTTGCCTCGGGGAGCGCAAAATCTAAACCCCGGTTCTTAGCCGGGCGCTCGGCAAAATGCAAATAAGTTTGCTTTTGCGCTCGCTTATTCGTATTTTTGGCACCTCGGAATGTACGTAGCATTCCGGGCCACGTATAATGAAAAAATTCATTCCGATTCTCTTCGGGCTTCTCGCCGTTTTCCCGTCGCAGGCGGCTCGTCCGCGGCTGGTCGTGCAGATCGTCGTCGGGTCGATGCGCGCCGGGGATCTCGACCGCTATGCCGCTCACTTCGGCGAGGGCGGTTTCCGGCGGCTCATGGAGGGCGGCGCCCGTTGCACCGGCGCCCGTTACGATTACCAGCAGACTTCCACTCCCGTGTCGTTGGCCACGCTCACTACGGGGGCCATGCCTTCGACTCACGGCGTCATCGGCTCGCGTTGGCTCGATTATACCGATAACCGCACCGTCTGGCTCACCGAGGGACGGCAGGGCCCCGGCCCCTACCATCTCATCGCGCCGACGCTCTCCGAAACGTTGTCGCTCCATTCGCCCGACAGCCGGTGCATCACGATCGCCGGCGAGGCCGAGTCGGCCGTCGTCATGGGGGGTCGCAGCGGCGAGGTCTATTGGCTCGATCCGCAGCAGGGTAGTTGGACTTCTTCTTACTTCTATGCCGCAGAGTTGCCCGAGTGGATCTCGCGCAGCAACCGCCAGCGTTACAACCTCTCTTTCCTCGTCGGCGATTGGCGGACGCTCTACGATCGCAATAACTATCGCAATACGCGCCATTGGGACATCTTCCTCTCGGGGCCTTCTCGTCGGGGCGGTGCTTCTCCGGGTGCCGGGCGACTCTCGCTCGCCAGCGATTACGAGCGCTTGCTCTATACGCCCGCCGGCAATTCGGCTCTCTTGGATTTCGCCAAGCAGGCGATCGTCCAGTGCCGGCTCGGCAGCGATGCGGCGCCCGATTTGTTGAATATCTGCCTCGATTCTTCGCGCCGCATCACCGAGGCCTACGGGCCCGAGTCGGTCGAGGCCGAGGACATGCTCTACCGGCTCGACCGCGATCTGGCCGACTTCCTCACCTTTTTGTTCGCTCAGGTCGAGGAGGACGACGTGTTGGTGATCCTCACTTCCGACCACGGCACCAGCCCCTCCTACGATCTCGCCGCTCCGGCCGCCGACCGCTTCAATTCCCGGCAGTTCGAGGTGATCGTCAACGGGTTCCTCAACGTGCGCTACGGCGCGGGCGACTGGGTCGTGGATTGCAACGAGAATTGCATCTGGTTGAATCACAACTTCATCTACGAGCGCGGCCTGAACCTCTCCGACGTGCAGAACGAGGTCGCCATCTTCGCCATGCAGTTCGGCGGGGTGTCGCATGCGTTGGCCGCCACGGCCATGCGGACAAGTTACTTCGGTAGCGGTTATGCACGGCGCTTGCAGAACAGTTTCTATCCCCGTCGTTCGGGCGACGTGGTCTTCAACCTCATGCCCGGTTGGATCGGGGAGCGCGACCGGTGCCATTCGTCGTCGGGTTCGATGTACGGCTACGACACCGAGGTGCCGTTGCTCTTTTTCGGAGCAGGGATCGCTCCGCAGCGCATCCGGCGCCGCGTCGACATGACTTGCGTGGCTCCTACGGCGGCACGGTTTTTAGAGATTTCGGAGCCGGCGGCTTCCGAGGGCGAGGCCCTGGAGGAGATCGCCGATTAACATTTAATATTGATTCGCATGGACACAATACAGGAGGAGATCATCGAGGAGTTTTCGGTCTTCGACGACTGGCTCGACCGCTACGATTACCTCATCGGACTGGGTGGACAGTTGCCTCCCATCTCGCCGGAGCACCGCACCGAGCAGTACCAGATCAGCGGTTGCCAGTCGCGGGTGTGGGTCGACTCCCGGCTCGACAGCGAGGGACTCGTGCGTTTTTCGGCCGACAGCGACGCCATCATCACCAAAGGGATCATCGCTTTGTTGATCCGCGTGCTCGACGGCCGTACTCCGCAGCAGATCATCGATACCGACCTCTACTTCATCGACGCCATCGGCTTGAGCGCCAACCTCTCGCCTACGCGGGCCAACGGCCTCGCCGCAATGGTCAAGCAGATGCGGCTCTACGCGCTGGCTTTCGCCAGCCGCGAAGACCATAAAAACACCGACGCATGACACCCCAGGAAATTCTCAAGGTCGAGCAGGATATCATCCTCACGCTCAAGAATATCTACGACCCAGAAATTCCGGTCAACATCTACGACCTGGGTCTGATCTACGAGATCGACTATACGCCCGACGGCGTGGCCAACATCCGGATGACGCTCACGGCGCCCAACTGCCCGATGGCCGACATGCTCGTCGAGGACGTCAACGTGCAGGTGGGCAAGGTTCCCGGCGTGGAGTCGGTGAACGTCGTCTTGACGTTCGACCCCGTGTGGGATCGCAGCATGATGTCGGAGGAGGCTTTGTTGGAGCTCAATTTGTTGTAGCATGACGGCGGCGCACACGCAGGAGGGGCTCGAACGCTTGCTGACCGGCGCCGGCGATTGCGGCGGTTATCTCGCCGGGCTCGCTCCGTTGACGCGTAGCGAAGTCTTCACGGCGCTCGTCTTCGACCGCCTGGAGCGGAAGATGCGGCGGGTCGAGGCGCTCCATCGCGAGGCGGGCGAGAATTGGAACCAGACTTTCTACCTGCTTTACTTTAGGACTCTGAGCGACTTGCGCAACCAGGAGGCTTACTTGCGCCTGGCCCGGCTCGTGCCTTATAAGGTCGTGTTGCGCGAGCGGCAGGCTCCGTTCTCCGTCGAGGCCATGTTCTTCGGCGCTTCCGGGTTGTTGGATCTCTTTCCGCCCGACGACCGGACGCTCGCTTTGCGCGCTTCGTTCGAGCATCTGGCCGCCAAGTATGAGATCAGGCCCATGTCCCTCGACGAGTGGAAATTGCAGGGGCTTCGGCCCGCCAACCATCCCGTCTTGAGACTCGCGCAGGCCGCCGCTTTTTTCACCCAGGACGAGTTCGTCATGGCTCGGGCGATGGCTTGTCGTTCCGAGGCCGACGTCCGCAGGCTCTTTTGCATCGAGGCTTCGGATTATTGGAAGTCGCATTGTTTCCCGGGGCTCACCGACAACGGACAGTCTCGGCGCCTCGGTTCTTTCAAGGCCCATATCATCGGGATCAACCTCGTGGCTATCTTGCAGTTCGCCTACGGTAGTTATACAGGCCGGGAGTCGTTGCGCGACCATGCGCTGGCGCTTCTCGAATCGCTCGCCGCCGAGGAGAATCGGTTCATTGCCGGGTGGTGCGACCGGGGTCTGCGACCCGCCAGCGCGTTCGATACGCAGGCGCTCCTGCAGCTCTCCACCGAGTTTTGCGCTCCCGTTTCCGGGAAGCCTCGGTGCGCTTCCTGCCCCGTCGGGCGCCGCATCTTGCAGGCCGCCCAAAAATAGGCCGGCCCAAAATAGTCTGGCCAGAAATAGTTCGGAGGGGGGGATTACTTCCGTTTTTCGTCGCGGAGTTTCTGCAGTTCGTACATCTGATCCCGGAATCGGGCCGCCGCCAGGAAGTCCAGCGACTTCGCGGCTCGTTCCATCTCTTCGCGCGCCCGGGCGATGCGGGCTTCGAGGTCTTCGCCGGCTCCGTAGGGTTTCTCCACGTCGGCCGCCATCAGGTAGTGTTCTTCGGTCAGAGGGTAGGCTGCGTTTTCGGCTCCGTTCGCCGGGGCTTTGGCTGCCAGCAGCGTGTTTTGGCCCGTGCCGCTTCGTTGGGCCCGGTGGGGTAGAATGCCGTGTTCCATGTTGTAGCGCACCTGGATTTCCCGGCGGCGGTTGCTTTGGGCTATGGTGTAGCGCATCGACTCGGTGCAGGTGTCGGCATAGAGGATCACGTTGCCTTGCGAGTGGCGGGCCGCACGGCCCGCTATCTGCGTCAGCGAGCGGACGTTGCGCAGAAATCCTTCTTTGTCGGCATCCAGAATCGCTACCAGCGCCACTTCCGGGAGGTCGAGTCCTTCGCGCAGCAGGTTCACGCCTACCAGTACGTCGAACAGGCCCGCCCGGAGATCTTCCAGTATCTGAATGCGTTCCAGCGTGTCGACGTCCGAGTGGATGTAGCGGTTGCGCACACCTACACGGTCGAAGTATTTCGACAGTTCTTCGGCCATGCGCTTCGTGATCGTCGTTACCAGGATCTTGTCATCGTTCTTCACTCGCTTGTCGATCTCTTCGATCAGGTCGTCTATCTGGTTCAGCGTTACGCGTACTTCCAGGGGAGGATCCACCAGTCCCGTCGGGCGGATCAGTTGTTCGACGATCACCCCTTCGCTCTTGGCCAGTTCCCAGTCGGCGGGCGTGGCGCTCACATAGATCGTCGTGCCTTGCAGTCGTTCGAATTCGTCGAACGTCAGGGGGCGGTTGTCTTTGGCCGCCGGGAGGCGGAATCCGTATTCCACCAGATTCTCTTTGCGCGCATGGTCTCCGCCGAACATCGCATGTACCTGGGGAATCGTTACATGGCTCTCGTCCACCACCATCAGGTAGTCTTCCGGGAAGTAGTCCAGCAGACAGAACGGGCGCGTGCCCGCCGCCCGGCCGTCGAAGTAGCGCGAGTAGTTCTCGATGCCCGGGCAGTAGCCCAGTTCTTTTATCATCTCCACATCGTACTCCACGCGTTGTTTGATGCGTTGGGCTTCCACCGTGCGGCCTTCGTGTTCGAACAGTTCGATTTGCTTGCCCAGATCCAGGTAGATCTGTTGCACGGCCGCATGGATGCGTTCTTTCGTCGTTACGAAGAGACTCGTAGGGTAGAGCGTCAG
>JAIDKM010000375.1 GCA_029051915.1 Alistipes sp.
CGGAAGAGAATCAACAAGCACGGTTTCCGCGCTCGTATGGCTACGGCGAACGGTCGCAAGGTGTTGGCAGCACGTCGCGCGAAGGGACGCAAGAAGTTGACCGTCTCGGACGAATCGACGTTCAAGTACGCTTAATCAATCCCCGAAAGGTTGAGTTGCGGGCCGGCTTGTAAAAGCCGGCTTTTTTCGTTGCCGGGGCCGAACGCTTTTTCTGACGGTTCTTCTCGCCGCGCCTCTGTTCTCTCCGGTTCTTGTTTTGCCGGCTTCGCGCGTCTCTCCGCTCTCCGTGGTTGTATTGGTTGCCCCGGGGGTTATTCCTGGTCTTTGTAAAGGTCTATTTCGCCTCGCTCGACTTTGCCGTACATGGCGGCCAGTTCGGCAATGACGGGCGATACCAGGTCGATCGTGTCGGCTACGGCCGGGCGGTCGCCTTGTCCTTTGATGCGGTAGAGCATCACGGCGTAGAGGGCCCGGAAGCAGAGTTCCGTATCGCTCATACCCGGATTGCCTATCACCGACCGCAGCCGCGGCAGTTCGCTTTCCAGCCGCGCGAAGGTCTCCCGATAATGTTTTCCCACCGGAAGTTTCAGCAGTTGCAGATGCAGGTCGTGCAGATCCTGAATCAGATGGAGCGTATGTTCCAGATGGCCTTTCTCTTCCTTGCCTTCTTGCCGCAGGAGCCCCGCAATGTCGAGATACCACATCAGAAAGGCCGGTTTCTGTTCTTCGGTCAGTTCCGTGCGGGGGGTTATCAGTTGCGAGTAGATCGCTTCGGGACTGAATTGCAGGGCCCGCAGCAGATCTTCCACCTGCCACAGATAAAGAATGTATTCGGCGATGTTTTCGCGCCGCTTGGTCTGAGCTATATCCACTTTACTTGATCCACTTTTTCTCGGTGCGGTGCTTGAGGAAGTATTGTTGCGACTTGAGCAGGTTGCGCGACTGGAGCACCATGTTCTTGGTCTCGGTAAGAATCGTCAGATAGAGCATCGAGGCTTTGGTGTTCGACTTGGCTTCGTTGATGCGCGTAAGTTCCGACTTGATGGCGTCGGCGATCGATTCGAACAGTTGGTCGCGCAGCGAGAGCACCAGTTCGATGTCCGTGAAGTCGCCGTCGCGCAGCATCAGGTTGATTCGGCGATAGATCGCTTCCACATCGTCGTTGATGGCCATCAGGTCGCGGGTCTGTTCTACGGAGAGTCCTTCGTGGTTGTTGTCGATGTGTTCGAATGCCGGACGGGTGATGTGCACCAGCGCCTTGGTCATTTCGTTCAGGTAGTCTACCACCTGGACATAGTAGTGCGCCGTGTTGACATCGCCGCTTTGCAGACGCTTGAGGGTCGGCAGGAGCGCATATTTGCGGTCGCGCGATTGGTAGAACAGGTCGTTCGACTCCTTGACCATGTCGCGCAGCACCTTGCGGTTTTCTTTCAGTACGGCGATCAGCGTGCGGTCGTAGATCTTCGTCGCGCATTCCATCGTGTGTCCCACTTCTTCGCGCAGGGCGGCGATGATGTCGTTGTTCGTCTCCGGCTTTTCTTCGTCGGATCGGGCGGCCGCCGCGCGGGCTTTCTTCGAGAAGCGGCTCTGGAAAAGAATCCAGCCGCAGAGTCCCGTTACAACGATGGTCGCCACCGTGCCTCCGTAGATCAGCACCAGTCCCACGGCCAGCGAGATCAGAAAACCGCCCAGCGCCGTTACGAACCATCCCGCCACCACGGTCATGACGCCCGAAATGCGGTATACGGCGCTTTCGCGGCCCCAGGCGCGGTCGGCCAGCGACGAGCCCATCGCCACCATGAAGCATACGTAGGTCGTCGACAGAGGCAGTTTGAGCGACGTGGCCAGCGAGATCAGCAGGGCCGAGGTCGTCAGGTTGACCGTCGCGCGGATCATGTCGTAGGGAGCTCCGCTGTGTTCCACGTCTTCGTATTCGAAGCGCTTGCCCACCGCGTCGCGGACTTTTTCCGGCACCACCCGTTCCAGTCCGTTGTTGATGTTCAGGGCGATGCGTACCAGCGTGCGCGAGAAGACCGACGAGGCGTATTGTTCCTGCCCGTCGTCGCCTTGCGTCGAGAGCGAAAGTTCCGTCTTCGTAACGCGCAGGATGGCATTTTTCGAGCCCCAGAGCGCCACGATCATCACGGCGCCGGCAGCCAGCAGAATGTAAAGGTTGGCCGGGACGTTCTCGGCCAAAGGTTCCATAAGCATCTGCGCATCGCCCGTGGCTCGGGCGAACGAGTAGGCGTCGAATCCCGCGACCGGCACGCCGATGAAGTTCACCAGGTCGTTGCCGGCGAAGGCCAGCGACAGGGCGAATACGCCCGAGAGGATCGTGATCCGCAGGATGTTGATCTTGAACCGTTGGATGAAGAAGAGCAGCAGCGAGCAGACGATCCAGCAGATGGCCAGCGCCAGCCACAGGTGGCGGTCGATCAGTTGTACGAACGAGTATCCGGCCAGCAGCGAGCGGAGTCCCTTGAATACGGCGAAGTAGATCACCGCCGTGAGCGAGATGCCGCACCAGAAGGCTCCGTATCGCCGGAAGAGGGTCGTATAGCGGAACGAGAAGATCAGGCGCGAGATGTACATCAGCACCGAGCCGCACGAGAAGGCGATCACCACCGAGAGCAGGATCGCCGAGACGACGCCCATCGCCCGCGAGGAGTTGATGTATTCGCCGAGCGCCGAGAGTCCGAGTTCGGGGTCGGCGCCGATCTTGTAGATCGAGACGGCGACGGCCGAGCCGAGCAGACAGAAGATCAGCGACACGGTGGTCGACGTGGGCAGTCCCCACGAATTGTAGAGTCCCAGCAGGATGACGTTGGCGAACATGACGCCCAGATAGAGCATCATCACTTCATGGAACGTGAATAGTCCGGGGTTGAACATGCCGCTGCGGGCTACTTCCATCATGCCGCTCGACGTGGCTACGCCGATGACGATGCCGACCGACGCCACCAGTAGGATGGTGCGTATTGACGCGGCTTTGGAGCCGAGGGCCGAATTGAGGAAGTTCACTGCGTCGTTGGTAACGCCGACGAAAAGACCGGAGACGGCGAGGATAGCCAGGATGCCGACAATGACGGTGTAGATTTCGCTCATGTTGTAGGTTTTGCAACTCGACAACAAAGTTACTCCATTTTTCCGTACGGCCGCGGCCGCCGGGCATTGTTAACGTTAACTTAATATAGGCCCGTGCTCCGGGTTGTTCCGGGCGCGTTGTTGTCCGTCGCTGGGGGTAGCGTATCAAAAAACGTTCCGGGGAGTCCCGACAGGGCTCCCCGGAATGTCCGGATCCGGACGAAGATTATTCTTCGTCGGTATCGGTGTAGGCTTTGAGCAGCTTCTCCTGCACGTCGGCCGGCACCTGTTCGTAGTTGGCGAACTTCATCGTGTAGGTCGCCGAGCCGGACGTCAGCGACGAGAGGGTCGTCGAGTAGCGGTACAATTCGGCCAGCGGCACCATCGCCGTCAGGCGGTCGAATCCCTTGTCCGATTCCATGCCGGCGATCATGGCGCGGCGGTTCTGGAGGTCGCTCATCACGGCTCCCATGTAGTCGCTCGGCACCAGCACCTCCACATTGTAGATCGGTTCCATGATCTTGGGCCCGGCGTTGCGGAACGCCTCCTTGAAGGCGTTGCGGGCCGCCAGCTTGAACGAGATTTCGTTCGAGTCCACCGGGTGCATCTTACCGTCGTAGATCACCACACGGATGTCGCGGGCGTAGGATCCCGTCAGCGGGCCTTCGTCCATCTTCTCCATGATGCCTTTCAGGATCGCCGGCATGAAGCGCGCGTCGATGGCTCCGCCCACGATCGCCGAGTAGAACTGGAGCTTGCCGCCCCACGGCAGGTCGTATTCTTCTTTGGTCTTGACATTGACGACCATGTCGCCTTTGCCCGGCACTTTGTAGTTCTTCGGTTCGGGCATCCCTTCATAGTAGGGTTCCACGATCATGTGCACTTCGCCGAACTGGCCCGCGCCGCCCGATTGTTTCTTGTGGCGGTAGTCGGCTTGGGCCACCTTCGTGATCGTCTCTCGATAGGGGATCTTCGGCGCTATGTAGTCGTAGGAGAGTTTGTTTTCCGACAGGATGCGCGAGCGCAGGATGTTGAGGTGGTGTTCGCCTTGACCCTGGATGATCGTCTGCTTGAGTTCCTTGCTGTAGTCGACCAGAATCGTCGGGTCTTCGAACTTCGCGTCGTTCAGGATCTTGCCCAGCTTCTCTTCGTCGCCTTGATCTTTGCACTTGAGCGCCGCACGGTAGCGGGGTTCCGGGAATACGATGGGTTCCACGGCGATCGGCGCCGCGGCCGCAGCCAGGGTGTCGTTCGTGCGCGTGCCCTTGAGCTTGACGGTGCAGCCGATGTCGCCCGCCGAAAGTTCCGTTACCTTGATGCGGTTCTTGCCCGCTACCGCAAAGAGTTGCGAGAGTTTCTCCTTGTTGCCCGTGCGGGTGTTCACCAGCTCCGTTCCTTCGGCGATCTTGCCGCGGATCACACGGAAGTAGGTGATCTCGCCGATATGTTGTTCGATCTGGCTCTTGAAAACGAACGCTACGGTCGGCGCTTCGGCGTCGGCCGCGATCTCTTCGCCTTCGGTCGAGAGGAACGCGGGGGCCTTCAGCGGGCCGGGCGCTACGTTGATGATGAACTCCATCAGACGCTTGGTGCCTATGTCGCGCTTGCCGCTCGTGCAGAATATCGGCATCACTTCGCGGCGCGACACGCCGATCTTCAGACCTTGCCGGATGTCGTCTTGCGTAAGGGTTCCCTTGTCGAAGTAGAGTTCCATGAGCGCTTCGTCGTGTTCGGCGGCCATCTCCACCAGTTCCTTGTTCAGGGCCTGGGCTTTCTCCAGCTCGGCGGCCGGAATCTCCAGTTCTTCGCGGTGGCCGTCCGTATCTTTGAAGCGGTACATCTTCATCATCAGCACGTCGATGAAGGCGTCGAATCCCGGGCCTTGATTGATCGGGTACTGTACGATCACCGGTTTCACGCGCGAGGCCGCCTTGATCGACTCGAACGCCGCTTCGAAGTTGGCCTTGTCGTGGTCGAGTTGGTTGATTACGCCGATGACGGGTTTCTTCAGAATGCGCGCATAGCGGGCTTGGATTTCGCTACCCACTTCCCAGCCGTTGACAGCACTGTAGAGGAATACGCCCACGTCGCCCACCTTGAATGCTGAGAAAAGGTTGCCGCAGAAGTCGTCCGAGCCCGGGCAGTCGATGATGTTGAGTTTTCGTTCCATGAACTCCGTGAAGAGGATCGTGGAGTAGATCGAACGTTTGTATTCGTGTTCGATGTCGGTGTTGTCCGAGAGGGTGTTGTTGTTTTCGATCGTTCCCCGGCGGTCGATGACCTTGCCTTCGTAGGCCATCGCTTCGGCCAGGGTGGTTTTGCCCGTGCCCGGGGCGCCGATCAGTACGATGTTCTTGATCTCTTTGGCTGCATAGTTTTTCATATGGCGGAAAGTTTTAAGGTTTTTCGGTTTGTCGACTATAAATATACGAAATTTTCGGAACAAACAAAAAAATCGCTCCGTGAGGAGCGATTTTTCATTCGCAGAATCTTGCAGGATCCGCGGTGGTTCATTGCCGACAGGACACCGCGAGCCGTCGTTCCGGTTATTTTCCCACCGTCGCTTCCAGTTCGTCGACCGTTACGGGGATCTTCTCGTCGCCGATCATGCGGCAGCCCGTCTCCGTTACCAGCAGGTCGTCTTCGATGCGGATTCCGCCGAAGTCGCGGTAGGCATCGAGCGCTTCGTAGTCGACTATTCCCCGGTAGAGTCCCTCTGCGCGGCACTTGTCGATCAGTGCCGGGATGAAGTAGATGCCCGGTTCGTCCGACATCACCGTGCCCGGACGCAGGCGCCAGGCCGCACGGTAGATGCAGGTGCCCGATGCGGCTGTACGTTCGGCGATCGACGAGAAGTCGAACGAGCGTTCGCCTATGGCTTCGCAGTCGTGGACGTCCATGCCGATGCCATGGCCCAGTCCGTGGGGCATGAAGAGCGTCATGGCGCCCGCCGCCACCGCATCTTCGGCCGCGCCGCGGATCAGTCCCGCGGCTTTCAGTCCTTCCGCCAGCTTCAGGTAGGCGGCGCGGTGCACGTCGGAGTACATCCTGCCGGGGCGGAGGCTTTCGGCCGCCTGGGCGTG
>JAIDKM010000376.1 GCA_029051915.1 Alistipes sp.
ACCTCTACATCGCCGCGGGCTTTGAGACCGCGGTACGATCCTTCGTTCCATGCCGTAGGCAGGGCCGGGAGGAGTGTGATCTCGCCGTCGTGGCTCTGAAGAAGCATCTCCATGATGCCCGCCGCACCTCCGAAGTTGCCGTCGATCTGGAACGGCGGATGCGAGCAGAAAAGATTCGGAAATGTCCCTCCGCGGCGCCCGTGCTCCGTGATGGCCGGTTGCAGCAGGCTGCGCAGAAGTTTGAGTGCGCGGTCGCCGTCGCCGATCCGGGCCCAGAAGCAGATCTTCCAGGCACGCGACCAGCCCGTTCCGGCGTCGCCGCGGCGTTCGAGCGTGCAGCGGCAGGCGTCGAGGAGCTCGGGCGTGCGGCGCGTGATCTGCGATGCGGGATAGAGCCCGAACAGATGCGATACATGGCGATGGTGCACGTCCATTTCGCGGTAATCTTCCAGCCACTCCATAAGATATCCGCCGTCGGCTACCCGCATCGGCGGCAACTTCGCTGCGGTCTCGGTCAGCGATTCGGCGAATTCATCGTTGACGCCGAGTTCTTTCGCTGCTCGGGCTACGGCTCCGAAGAGTTCGCGGGCGATCTGTGTGTCCATCGTCGAGCCCATGCACACGTATATCACCCGGTCGGGATCGTCCGGCATGTAGAATCCGTTCTCGGGCGAGGTCGTGGGGGCCGTAACGAGCCATCCGTGCGACGGTTCCTCCATCAGAAGCGATTGCAGAAATTCGGCGGCGCCTTTCATGACGGGGTATACGCGGCGGAGGTATTCGAGGTCGCGCGTGTAGAGGTAGTGTTCCCAAAGGTGGAGCGTCAGCCAGGCGCCGCCCGTATTCGTCGCGCCCCACTCCGGATTCTCGGCCGGCGAGGTGAACTGCCAGACGTTGGCCAGTACGTGGGCGCACCAGCCCGGCGCATCGTAGAATACGCGTGCGGAGCGTCGGCCCGATTCGACGATCGATTCGACGTAGTCTGTGAGCGGTTCGGCAAGCTCCGCAAGATTGCCCGGTTCCAGCGGCCAGTGGTTCATCTGTACGTTGATATTGAGATGGTAGTCGCCGTTCCACGGGCAGGCACAGCCGTCGGCCCAGATGCCCTGCAGGTTGGGCGGAAGCGTGGCTCGGGCGGCCGAGGCGATAAGCAGATAGCGGCCGTACTGCATGTAGAGCGCCGCCAGCGCAGGGTCTTCTTCCTCGGCGAACCGTTCGATGCGGCGATCGGTCGTAAGTTCCGCTGGCTGTTGCCCGAGGTCGATTTCCACGCGGTCGAAAAGTTCCCGGTGTGCGGCCGTGTGGCGCGCACGCAATTCTGTGTAGGAAATTTTTTCCGCAGCATCGAGAATCGCCGTCGTGCGTGCGTCGATGTCGAGGGTATTGTAGTCGGTGGCCGCTGTAAGAAGAAGGACGACCCGGTTGCATCCGGATATGCGAAGTCGCCCGCCTTCGGCAGCGACCGTGCCTTCGGCAAGAATACGCATTTCGGCGGCATAGCTGACTCCGATAGCTTCCGAGCCGCTGTCGAGCGTGCCGCGCATGCGTATGCTGCGGCCTTCGGCCGTTACTTCGGCCCGTTCGGGACGTGAGAGCGTTGCCGTAAAGTCGAGTGCAGCATCGTCGGATTCGATGGCCACTGCCACTACGTCGTCCGCCATGGAGACGAAATATTCGTAGCGATAGTGCGTACCTGCGGCCGAAAATTCGGTTTCGGCCACAGCGTTGCGCAGCGACAGCCGGCGGGAGTAACCCTCGACGCATGCCGTATCGACGGCGAAGTCAAGTTCCAGGAGTCCCAGTGTCTGGTAGGTGCCGAATGCCGGCACCGAACCGCCGCCCCCATTGCAGGTGAAGCGACGGTACATCATCGTCTGCGCTTCGGCGTTGCGCCCTTCGGCCAGCAGGCGGCGGATCTCGGGCAGCCAGGCGGCGGCTTCGGGGTTGTCGGTCTGCTGAGGGGAGCCGCTCCACATCGATTCTTCGTTCAGCACGATGCGTTCCGCTGCTGGGTGGCCGTAGGGCATTGCTCCCAGGCGTCCGTTGCCGAGGGGCAGCGTCTCTTCCCAGATGGCTGCCGGGGCATCGTAGCGCAGCACGAGGTCGTCGTTCGGATTTCCGGCAGGCGTTCCGCAGGCGGTGAGTGCGATAGCCAGGCAGCCTGTAAGGATAGATAAGGGTCTCATGGTTCGTCGATTCGGTTTTGCGTTCGGTTGGCGGCACGGCGACGCTGATACTCCGACGGCGAGCAGCCGAATTCGTCGCGGAAATGGCGGGCGAAGACCTTCGGGGAGTTGAACCCTACCATGTAGGCGACTTCGGCGATGTAGGTCTGCCCGGTTTCGAGCAGCTGGGCAGCGCGTTTGAGCCGGATGGCGCGGATGAACTCCAGCGGAGCCTTGCCGGTAATGAAAAGCAGTTTTTTGTAGAGGTGCGTGCGGTGCATGTGCAGCATCGTCGAGAGATCGGTTACCGAGAAGTCGGGATTGCCGATGTTGTCGTTCACGGCGTCGATGGCCGCCTGCAGCAGCCGGTCGTCTATGGAGGTGAGGGTGATCTGGTCGGGTGCGATGTCGATCTGTTTGTCGAAGAGCCGGTGCGCACGTTGTTTCCACTCGAGGAAACGGGCGATGCGCAGCCGCAGAATCGCCATGTTGAACGGTTTGGTGATGTAGTCGTCGGCACCCGATTCGAGCCCGGCGCACTCGTCTTCCTGCATCGACCGGGCGGTGAGCAGGATGACCGGTATGTGCGATACGTTGATGTCGGACTTCATGCGGCGGCAGAACTCCTCGCCGTTCATGACGGGCATCATGACGTCGCACACCACGATGTCGACCTCTTCTTCTTCGACTTTGCGCAGCGCTTCGGCTCCGTCGGCCGCTTCTACGATGTCGTAGTCGGCACAGAGCGACGCGCGCATGAACTGCCGGAAATCGTCGTTGTCGTCGACGATCATCAGCACGGGGCGTTGCTGCTCTGCGGCGTCCGCTGCCGGTTCCGTATCGGCCGGCTCCGTTTCGCCGGGAAGCGGTTCTGCAGTCGTTTCCGGCTGCCGGACGGGCAGGGTGAACGAGAATACGGTGCCGCACGGGTCGTTATCGCCTACCGAGATCTCGCCGCCATGCAGGGCGGTGAATTCGCGGGCTATGTGGAGTCCGATGCCGCTGCCGGAGGTCGCGCTGTCGGCCGCCGCCTGGTAGAAGCGGTCGAAGATGCGTCGTTTGTCGCTGTCGGGAATGCCGCAGCCGCTGTCGGCGACGCTTACGCGCAGGAACCCCTCTTCGCGGGCGACCGAGACGGTGATACGGCCGTCGCGCGGAGTTCTGTCTCTTATACCCCTCTCCGAGCCCACGAGA
>JAIDKM010000377.1 GCA_029051915.1 Alistipes sp.
ACCGCCGTGCGGCTCTTGACCGAAGCGACCGGAGCTGCCAGCTGCTCGTGATTGCGTGTGGTGAAGACCACGTAGCTCGACCACGGAGAATCGCTCCTGTCGGCAACTCCCGATACGGTCATGATTCGGAACCGGTAAGTCGTGCCTTCCGCCAGTTCATCGAACGTCATGCTCAATCCGCTTTCGGTGCCGGACTTGAGCACTTTGTTTTCCTGATCGGCAAGTTCGTATTTGTATTCGCGGGCATTTTCTACGGCCTCCCACTCCAGCGTTACCGAGGTGTCGGTCAGCGAAACGGGGTCGACTGCGGGTTTCGGTGCCGGAAGCATGTTGCTCGAAGCCGAGACATATTCCGACCATTCGGAATCCTTGTATCCCGAGCCGCTGCGGGCCAGTGCTCGTACGCGCAGTTCGTAAACGATGCCGTCGTCCATCGTGAAGCTGCAGTTGTTCACGAACGAGGTGCCGGTTTCGGGGGCCTCGTCTTCTGCGCCGGCTTTCAGTTCCCAGCCGTATTGGTGTGCATTTTCGACGGCATTCCAGCGTGCCGTCGCTTTGTTGCCGTCCACCGTAACTACGGGAGCCGGTATCTCCAGTGCCTCGGAGTCTGCTATCGGGTCGGTTCCGTCCGAACCGCAACCCGACATGGAAACGGACACGCAGGCTCCGAAGAGCCAAAAGATCAGTTTTTTCATAGGTCAGAGAATAGGTTATGGATTTTTTGTTTTGTTTTTTGCCGCTTTCGGTCATACAAAATTATTTATATCCCTACCTCCGAACTGGGATTTTTTGTCGCAAAACAGGGACTTTTTTTTAATCCGGATTCTTTCTTTATACAGCTTTTCCGGGTGCGGTTTCCGGGCTCGCGCTTCGTCCGGATCGTTCGTTCCGTCCGATCGTTCGGCCGGCGGGTCGCCGGTTTGGACGCAGATTTGCTTTTTTGCCTATTGAATTTGCAAATTCATTTCGTACCTTTGCATGATATTTTGCATCAGATGGCTGACAACGAAAAAGAGTTGCTGGAGCATATCGGCGGACAGGAGTACAAGTACGGCTTCACTACGCAGATCGATACCGAGCTGATCCGAAAAGGGTTGGACGAGGAGGTCGTGCGCCTGATTTCGGCTAAGAAGGGCGAGCCCGAGTGGATGACCGAGCGGCGCGTGGCGGCTTTCCGCCACTGGCTCACGCTCGAGCCTCCGACGTGGGCGCACTTGCGGATTCCTCCGATCGATTTCCAGGACATTATATATTATGCGGCTCCCAAAACCGGAAAGTCGCTCGAATCGATGGACGAGGTCGACCCCGAATTGAAAAGGACGTTCGATAAGTTGGGCATTCCGCTCGAGGAGCAGATGGCGCTGGCGGGTGTCGCCGTCGACGCCGTCATGGATTCCGTTTCGGTGAAGACCACTTTCAAGGAGACGCTCGCCGAGAAAGGCATCGTCTTTTGTTCGATTTCCGAGGCTCTGCGCGATTGTCCCGAGCTGGTCAGAAAATATCTCGGCAGCGTCGTGCCTTATACCGATAATTTCTACGCCGCCTTGAACGCGGCTGTCTTCTCCGACGGGTCGTTCTGTTATATCCCCAAAGGGGTTCGGTGCCCGATGGAGCTTTCCACCTATTTCCGTATCAACGCTGCCGGCACGGGACAGTTCGAGCGTACGCTGATCGTCGCCGACGAGGGGGCCTATGTCAGTTAACTGGAGGGTTGCAACGCTCCGCAGCGCGACGAGAACCAGTTGCACGCCG
>JAIDKM010000378.1 GCA_029051915.1 Alistipes sp.
CGTGTAGCCCATAGCAGAATCGAACTGCTCTTTCAAGAATGAAAATCTTGCGTCCTAACCGATAGACGAATGGGCCTCTACCGCTATCGTGATCCCCGGCGGGGGTACTTTAGCGGTGCAAAGGTAACTAAAAAAGTGATTCGTACAAATAAAAAGAGGAAAAATATTGCGCCGAATCATGCTTTTGTTGCCCGGATACGACCCGATGTCGGGTCGAAGGCTACTCCCGAGTCGCTGAAAAGCCGTTCGAGGACTCCGCTGGCGGCCATCTCGGCGGCAGGCGAATGGTGCAATGCGGGCGTGTCGATCGTCAGAATCGAGTCGCACAAGGAAAGAGCTATGTCCAGATCATGGGTGGAGAAGAGAACGCATTTGCCCTCCTCGTGAGCCAGCCGGGAGAGAAGCGACACCAACGCGTAGCGGTTGGGAAGATCGAGAAACGCCGTAGGCTCGTCGAGCAGAATGACGGGCGTGTCCTGGGCCAGAGCCCGGGCGATCATTGCGCGCTGGCATTCGCCGTCGGAGAGGGTCTCCATCGATTTGCGGGCGAAGCCGGAGAGCCCGACGATTTCGAGCGCCCGGTGGACGATCGCCCGATCGGACTGCTGCATGCGCCCGATCCAATTGGTGTAGGGCGCGCGGCCGAGGGCGACCATGTCTTCGCAGGCAAGGTTGGCGATTCGCACCTTGTCGGTGGCGACGAACGAGACGGTCGTAGCCAACTGCTGCGGAGAGAGCGATGCGAGGGGGCGATTGCAGAGCCGGATTTCGCCATCGGCCGCGCGATTCAACCCGGCGATGACCCTGAGGAGCGAACTTTTCCCGGTGCCGTTGCGGCCGATGAAAGCGGTGAGCGACCGAGCCGGAATCTCGGCGGAGACGCGCTCCAACAAGATGCGCGGCCCGTAAGAGAGGGTGATATTGTTTAAGGAGATGCTCATCAGAAGAAACTGCGGTTACGAACGACGACGACGATGACGACCGGAATGCCCATCAAGGCGGTGATGGTGTTGATCGGAAGGGCCAATAATTTGGAGACGAGGTCGCAGACGAGCAACAAGGCGGCGCCGGCGAGCATCGACGCGGGCATGAGAATGCGGTGGTCGGCGCTGCGGAACGACATGCGGGCCAGGTGGGGTACGGCCAAGCCGATGAAGCCGATGGGGCCGCAGAAAGCGGTAACGGTACCGGCGAGCAAGACGGTGGAGAGCAGCAACAAGGTACGGGTGCGCCGGATGCCGAGACCCATTGTCCGGGCGTAGTTCTCGCCCAGAAGCAAGAGGTTGAGCGGTTTGATGACGGCGACGGAGAGCACGAGACCTGCGATGACGACGGGCGACAACAATGCGAGCTGAGAAGCCGTAACATCGCCCAGAGAGCCCATAGTCCAGATGACGAACGACTTGAGGGCTGCTTCGTCGGAGAGGTATTGCAGGATCTCGACGACCGAACCGATGCCGGAGCCGAACATCATGCCGAGGATCAAAATGACCATGATGTCCTTGATGCGGCGGCTGACAGCCAAGATGAGAACCAAGACGAGGGCCGAGCCGAGCCAGGCCGAGCCGGCGATGCCGAGCGACTGGACGAACGAATGGTCGGCGACTCCCGAAAGGGGAGCGCCCAACAGAAAGAGTGCGACGCCGAGACCGGCGCCCGAGCTGACGCCCAAGACGTAGGGCCCGGCCAACGGATTGCGGAAGAGAGTCTGCATCTGGAGCCCGGCGGCGGCCAGTGCCGCTCCGGCCAACAAAGCGGTGGATGCTTTCAATAACCGGATCTTGAGCACGATGTCGCGGGTGGCGGGATCGACGGAACCCCCGGTGAGCGCCCGCCACACCTCGCCGGGCGAGAGCGCGACGGAACCTACGGCCAGATCGACCGCGAAGAGAACTGCGGTGGCGACAACGAGGACGGAGAAGAACCAAGCAGAACGGGACATCTATTCGAGGCGCTTATAATAAGTGAGCGAATCGACCCCCAAAGCGGGATGGAAGATTGCGGCGAGATCCTGCAAGATCAGGTCGGGATGCACCGTCCCCGACTCCCAGAAATCGGAACCCCCGGCGGGAGTCTGCCGCCGGTTGTTGTTGAAAACCTGCCTGTGCTGTACGGCCGGCATGCCGGCGAACTTCGGATTCCGGGCTGTCAACTGCCCGAGCGTATTGCAAGAACCGACGTTGAGCCATACATCCGCATCGGCAGCCAGGAGGTAGGCCTGCTCCATATCGACGGGCAACGACGCATTGCCCTCTTCGGAGACGGTATAGGTGTCGCCCCCGGCGTCGCGGATCAACTGCACCATATAATTACGGGCGGGCGGCATGAACCAAGTGTCGCGGTAGGGAGTATTGAGCAGCGCTTTGGGCAGCGAAACGATGTCGGGGTGATGTCTGTCGATATGTGTCCGAACGCGTTGAGCGACGGCGTTGTAACGAACGACGATGCTGTCGAAAACCGCCCTGCCGCGATCGCGGCAATCGCACAACTCGGCGGCGATCATCAACCATTCGGCCTTGCCCAACGGTGAAGGTTCGAGGTAGTCGCCGATATAGATATAGGGAATATTCAACTCCCGGAGTTTCCCGGTGAGTACCGTATTCTCGCCGGAGACGCCGTACAACAACATGATACCGGGCCGCATGGCGGCAAGCAACTCGAAGTCGAGGTTGCTGTCGTAGCCGATGTCGCGGACTTCGCCGCACAACCGGTGGGAGCGGATGTGGGAATTGGAGATGTAATCGATGCCGGAGACGCCGGTGATGCGCCGAACTTCGCCCAAGGCATCGAACAAAGCGACGTGGCTTGAAGAGAGGCAGACGACGCGGTTGACGGGAGTTCTGACGATCGGCCCGTCGAAGTCGACGGCGCAGTCCGACTCGCCGCGGAGCACGAGCAGATGCTGCTCGACCTGCCGGGCCCCCTGCCAAGGATTGCGGACGGAGATCAAGGTAGCGCAACTGTCGGCCGTGCTGCGGATGCTGAAGTTCGAGGTATGAACCGGGGAATAGACCTCGAGGGCGAAGTCGGCGGCGGAGTAAGTTTTACGGCTGCCGCAAGCGCTCAACGCGAAGGCCGCGAAAGCAATCAGGAGTATGTTCTGCGGTTTCATCGACTTCAAAAGTAGAAAAAAATCTCCGGATTTTGTTGTTTTTTGAAAAATATACTATATTTGCAGTCCCAAACCGAGAGGTTTCGGGTAATCGGGGCGTAGCTCAGTCCGGTTAGAGTACACGTCTGGGGGGCGTGTGGTCGCTGGTTCGAATCCAGTCACCCCGACTGCAAAAAGGCTTGACAACCGAATGGTTGCCGAGCCTTTTTTTGATGACGGTTGATTGATTCGTAGCTTCTGATCCCGTTTTTACGTTGGTTTTCACGGTCTGTGTAAACCGCCAAAAGGCTATGAAGCCACTATTCTAGGCATTTGCTTCAAAAACAAGATATTTTGCGGATGTCGGTTTCGGTAAATCATCTCGAATATTGAATCCGAATAGAAAACTGCCTGTTGGGAGTATTCTTATAAAATATTAACTTTATAATAATATTTTATTGTTATATTTGTGTCATGGAAATAATCTGAGATTGCTATTCTATGTCCAAATTGAGAAATCAAGCAGCTTTTTTTGAAAGGTACAACATTAAAGAAGACGAATTCGAGAAGACTGAATTAACATGGGAAATGCTTTCTGAAATCTATGCCGATTATGCGAAAAGGATTTCCAATTTAGAGGATGTGGCAGCTTCTCTTTTTCGTTCTTTATCGAAAATGGAACATGTGCATTCTGTCCGGTACCGTATTAAGAATGCCGAGCATCTGATCGAAAAAATTATCAGAAAGAAAATCGAAAATCCCGAAAGAGAGATTACGGTCGGTACATATTTAACTGAAATAACGGATTTGATAGGGATTCGGGTACTGCATCTTTTCAAGGATGAATGGAGCGCTATTCATCAAAATATTTTAAATACATGGGATCTTAAAGAGCAGGTCGTCGCTTATTATAGGACGGGAGATGATATTCGTGTCTTTGAAGAGAATGCGTGCACGCCTAAAGAACACAGAAGCGGATATCGGTCGATTCATTATACGATAAAATGTCAACTGACGAAATTGGAGACTTACGCGGAGGTGCAGGTGCGGACTATTTTCGAGGAAGCCTGGAGCGAGATCGACCATACGGTCAGGTATCCGTATGATATGGATAATCCTCTGCTTGGTCAGTATTTATTGATCTTTAACAGGCTGGCGGGAAGTGCCGATGAAATGGGATCTTTTATATTGAATCTCCGCAATTACTTTCGGAAAATACAAGAGGAAAACCAAAAGATCAATCAAGAAAAGGAAAAAGCTACACAACAGCTTCAGGAGACAATAAATCAACTTAAGATCTCTGATAAGGAGAAGAAAAATTTAGAACGCAAGTTGAATCTGATTCAACAGTCAGAAATAAGTACCAGGTTTAGGAAGAAACCGGATCCCATGCCGTGGATGAAGGCTTATAATAGCTTTGATAATATACTCAAGGCTATGGAGAGAGTGAATCTTGCGAGCAAATTCTTTGACGATTTCGAAGAGACTCCGGAGGTATCTTCGAAAAAGGAAATTAAGAAATAACAGACTTAACTTATACCTGATTTATGGAAGCCGGCAAACGAGTTATTACAGATATTTTTAATGGGAACAAGATTCTTGAGATTCCGTTTTTTCAGCGCGCCTATGTTTGGAAAGAAGAACAGTGGGAGCGATTGCTCTCCGATATGGAGCATATTACTAAAACCAAGCAACCCTATTTCCTGGGATCGGTAATTTTTAAACAACAACTGACACCTACCGGAGCTGAATCCGGCGAAGTCAGAACCGTTATTGACGGGCAGCAACGTTTGACAACCTTGTCGTTGTTTTTCAAGGCGCTCTATCTGAAGCTCGGAAAAGCATCCAGTTTCGATCGGCTGTTTCTGCTTGAATCGGGTGATCCTGTGCTTAGGCACAACTATAATGATCGCGCTGATTTCGAACATATAATGAAATTGCCGGAGAAGCCGGAGATGATGCTTCCGGGCAATAGTCGCATAATTCAGGCGTTCGAATATTTCTGGAAACATGTCGATCCTGAAAAACTGGATGTTGAGTCTATAAAAAGCCATGCTATGTTTGTGGTTATCGATTTGCAGGACAGCGAAGACGAGCAACAGATTTTCGATACGATCAACTCGCTGGGTGTCCGACTTACGACGGGTGAA
>JAIDKM010000379.1 GCA_029051915.1 Alistipes sp.
TCAACTACACGATCTACAACCTGGCGGCCTTCATGGACGGCGACATCCAAGACTGCATCGACCACCTGATCGTAGCCGAGAACGCCGAACGACTCAAAGAGAGCGAACTCTGACGGACGATTTTTTCCGGAACCGTGCCGGATATCCGAAAAAGCTGACGATGAAACGCTCTCTGCTGCTGCTTGCCGCCCTGCTGGCGGGGCTGTCGCTCCAAGCGCAACGACCGCTTTATATAGTGAACGGAGTGCCGTGCGACGAAGTAACCTCGATTGCGCCCGACGACATCGAGACGGTCGATGAACTTCCGGCCGACGAAGAGACCATCGCCCGCTACGGAGAACGGGCCGCGGGCGGCGTGATCCGCATCACGCTGCGCTACGATGTGCCGGCGACGTTCTCCGACACGCTCTCGTTCGCGGACTACGTAACCCGCGAGGTGAAGTGGGCGGCGGACGAACCGGCGGCGCGCGTCTCCCTGCGCTACCGGGTACTGGCCGACGGCTCGGTCGAAATCCGAGAACTGCTGGAATCGACGGACAACCGGCTGAAGCGCCGTATACTGAAGGCGATGGCCGGGGCGCCGCGCTGGGAACCCGCTTACAAGAACGGAGCACCGGTGGAGACGGAACATGTACTGACCCTCCGGCTGCCGGAAGGAAAGCGCATGCCGCGCGAGCCCTACCTGCGGATGCGGTAGGAGAGGGGCGGCCGAGGAGCATTGGAAGCGATCGGGTGCGGTCGGGAGCTGCGGAGATGACAGGGCGCGATCCGGAGTGCGGAGAGCGAGGGGCGGCCGAGGAGCTGCGGAGAGCGGATGCGGCGCGATTCTGAAAATGAAAAACATAAATCGGATATGAAAACCAACTCTTTTGCAGCCTGGGTGCTGGCCGTACGTCCCTACAGTCTGGGAGCGTCGGCGATCCCGGTAGCTGTGGGCTCGGCGATGGCCTGGAGCGACGGCGGATTCCGCCTGCCCGTGGCGCTGCTGTGTCTTCTGTTCGCGCTGCTGACGCAGTGCGTGGCCAACCTGGTGAACGACCTTTGGGACTTCCGCCGGGGAGCCGACCAACCCGACCGTCTGGGGCCCGACCGGGCCTTCGCGAAAGGCTACATTACGCTGCCGGCGATGAAGACGGGCATTGCGCTCTTTACGCTGGCGGCCTGCGCGGCGGGGTGCGGCCTGCTGTTCTATGGCGGCTGGAAGCTGATTCCGGTAGGTGCGGCGTGCGTGCTTTTTGCCTACCTGTACACGGCGGGCCCGTGGCCGCTGGCCTATCATGGACTGGGCGACGTGGCGGTGGTGGCCTTCTTCGGAGCGATCCCGACGGGATTCACCTACCTGATTCAAACGGGGACGTGGACGCCCCAAGTAACGGCCGCAGCGCTGGCCTGCGGACTGGTGATCGACACGATGCTGTGGATCAATAATTTCCGGGATCGGAACGAAGACGCCCGCTGCGGCAAACGCACCGTGGTGGTGCTGCTGGGCGAAAAAGTAGGCCGCTGGGGCTATTTGCTATTGGGCGTGGCGGCCCTGGCGCTCTGCCTGAGCCTCTGGATATTCGGCGGAAGATTATGGGCCGGGCTGCTGCCGCTGCTCTATGCTCCGCTGCTGGCGGCGACGTGGCGCAAGATGATTCGCATAGACCATGGAGACGAACTGAACGTCTGCTTGGGCGAGACGGCACGCAACATGCAACTGTTCGGCGTGCTGCTGACCCTCGGAATCCTGCTGGGCTGACGACGCGATGGCCGAACCCCGACATATCACCCTGCGCGAACTTCAACGTGCGGTGAAACGGACGCTCGAAGAGACGTTCGAACTTCCGGTGTGGGTGAGTGCCGAGATCTCGGAAATAAAAGTCAACTACTCGGGCCACTGCTACCTGGAACTGGTGGAAAAAGGGGCCGCGAAAGGAGGAGCCGCGAAAGAACCCGCGAACGGAGTGCCGACGGCGCAGGCGCGGGCGATGATCTGGAACACGAACTACCCCCGTCTGGCGGCCCGGTTCGAAGCGGAGACGGGCCGTCCGCTGGGAGCGGGGCTGCAGATTCTGGTCAAGGCGCTGGTAACCTATCATGAACTCTACGGCTTCTCGCTCCAGATCACCGATATCGACCCGGCCTACACGCTGGGAGACATGGAACGCGAGCGGCAAGAGACGATCCGCCGCCTACGGGAAGAAGGCGTATGGGAGATGAACCGCCAACTGGAAGTGCCGGCCGGAATGCAACGCATAGCGGTGGTGTCGAGCGCCCAGTCGGCGGGATACCGCGACTTCTGCAAGGAACTGGAGAAATCGCCCTACCGATTCCGGCTGACGCTGTTCGATGCGTTCGTACAAGGAACCGAAGCCGAAAACTCGATCGTGGAGGCGCTGGGCCGCATAGCCGGGCGGCAAGAGGATTTCGATGCCGTGGCGCTGATCCGCGGCGGCGGCTCGGTGAGCGACCTGAACTGCTTCAACGGCTACCGGTTGTGCGCGCATGTGGCGCAATTCCCGCTGCCGGTACTTACGGGCATCGGCCATGACAAAGATACGAGCGTAGCCGACCTGGTAGCCCATGCGGCGCACAAGACGCCGACGGCCGTAGCGGCCTGGCTGGTCGAACGGCTGGGAGCGATCGACGGCGGTTTGAACTATCAGGCCCTCCGTCTGGGCGAAGCGACCCGCGAACGAACCCATGCGGCGGCCCTGCGGCTGGAGAGGCTCCGGGGAGAACTCCGGCAACTGAGCGGAGAACGGTTGGCCCGCGAAAAGATGCGGCTGGAGCGGCTGGTGTCCCGGCCGGCGGAAGCGGCGCGCGAAGCGCTGGCGAACTGGCGGATGCGCATGGATCGTGCGGCGGAGATCGTGGCGGCGCATGCCCCCGAACGACTTCTGAAGCTGGGATTTGCGCTCCTGCATCAAGGCGGAGGGCCGCTGACCGCGGCGGAGCAGGCGGCGTGCGGCGAAGAAGTGGAGATCCGCCTGGCGGACGGTCGGCTGCGGGCGACGATAACGGAAAAAGAGATATGGCGAAGAAAGAGATAAGCTACGAAGAAGCGATGGCCCGGGTCGAAGAGATCGTCGGGCGCATCCAACGCGAAGAAGTGAGTGTCGGAGAACTGGCCGCCGAAGTGGAACGGGCGACGAAGCTGATCGCGGAGTGCCGGGCCCGGCTGCTGAAGACCGAAGCCGAAGTAGACAAAATCCTGGAAGAGAGATGAAACGACTGATTCGCTGGGCCCTGAACCGCATACCCCGTCCGATGCTGCAACGAGCGGCGGGCTGGGCCGTGCCGATGCTGGGGCTCCTCTACAAAGGCCGCGGCGTGCAATGCCCTGTGTGCGGAGCGCGCTACCGGAAGTTCTTGCCCTACGGCTATGTAGAGCCGCGGCCCAATGCGCTGTGCCCCCGCTGTCTTTCGCTGGAACGCCACCGCCTGCTATGGCTCTATCTGGAACGCGAAACCGACCTGCTGGAAAAGCTGCCCCGGACGCTTCACATCGCTCCGGAAGTCTGTCTGGAACGCCGCCTGCAACCGGCATTCGCGGCGCATCCCGACCGCTATGTAACGGCCGACCTGGAGAGCCCGCTGGCGGAACTGCATTTCGATGTGCAAGAAATCCCTTTGGCAGACGAGACGTTCGGAGCAGTGATCTGCAACCATCTGCTGGAACATGTGGCCGACGACCGCCGGGCCCTGCGCGAACTCTACCGGGTGCTTCGACCGGGCGGCTGGGGGATTCTGCTGTCGCCGGTAGACCTGGCCCGAACGGAGACCTACGAAGACGACACGGTCGTCGACCCGGCGGAACGAACCCGCATATTCGGGCAATACGATCATCGCCGCATCTATGGGACGGACTATGCGGCGCGGCTGCGTGAAGCGGGATTCGAAGCCCTCGACATAGACTACGCGTCGACCTTCGACGAAGCCGACCGCCGGCGATATGCACTGCCGGCAGACCATATTTATGTAGTCCGCAAGCGAGCGGACGACTGAAAAAAAAGCAGCCTTGGCCCGGAGTGGCGGGAGTCCTGACGGCTCCGGTCAGTGCGGCCGCAGATTCAGCAATCCACCGCCCCGTTAAGAACGGGGTTTTATGGGGAAATAGAACGAGTGTATCTCTGTTCGACCTTCTCTGTCCCCGCCCGGCGGTTGTTCATCCCAGTCTGACAGGAAGCCGTTCTTCCCGTCATTCATCCCAGCGATTGCTTTCCATGTCTGCTTCGGGCTACCGCAACTACACGACGGGAGCCCTGACGAATGTCGGCACGCAGGGACTTTCCTGGTCATCTTCGCCTCAGGCAGGCAGTGCCAATGGCGGGGTGCTGGACTTCATGCCGGGATTCCTGCGTCCGATATACAGCTATGGTCGCGCTCTTGCTTTCCCCGTGCGCTGCGTCCAGCATCTGCGGGCTGCAAGAAAAAAGGATGCCGCCATTCTGCGACATCCTTTTTCTCTGAGACCCGGGCCGGAGGCTATTTCTCCGACGACGAAGTCATGCGCTTCTCCTTGATGCGAGCCTTCTTACCCGTGAGGTTGCGCAGGTAGTAGATGCGGGCGCGACGAACGACACCGATCTTGTTGACCTCGATCTTCTCGATGTGAGGCGAGTAGAGCGGGAAGATACGCTCGACACCCACGCCGTTCGAAATCTTGCGGATCGTGAACATCTTGGTCTTGCCCTGTCCCTTGATCTGGATAACCACACCCCGGAAGCTCTGAAGGCGCTCCTTGCTACCCTCGACGATCTTGTAGGTAACGGTGATCGTATCACCGGCCTTGAACGACGGAACCTCGGCGTCCGTCTTGCTCCACATCTGCTCGTTGACGAGCCGGATGATTGCGTCCTTGTTCATTGTTGCAACGAATTTGAAGTTTCGTACCCGACATTCCCGCTGCGAGCCGGCTACCATACGGAGACCTTGCCTCCATAATCCTGCGGATGAACCGCCTGTGCCGCATCGCCCAATGAAAGAGGTCGATATACGTCCCGTAAGGGAGGGCAAAGATAACAAGTTTTTTCGTTCCGCGCAAGAAGGGTGGAAAATAATTCGTATCTTTGGCTTCGCCGAAGATACTCCCGCCTCGGCAATGCTCAAATAAATTTGGCATTACGTCGGCTTATTCGTAATCTTTGGCTTCGCGGCGACGCAATATAATCATATACCGAAAAAAATGCGACATGGAGAACCGACGGCTCATACTGGTAACCAACGATGACGGCTATGCCTCGAAAGGCATGGCGGCGGCGATCGAAGTGGCCCGCGGTTTCGGCCGTGTGGTGGTCGTGGCCCCCGAGACGACGCAAAGCGGCATGAGCCAAGCCATCACGATGTACAACCCCCTCTACCTGCGCCGCATCCGGCAGGAGGAGGAGCTGGAAGTATACGCCTTCTCGGGCACGCCGGTCGACTGCGTGAAGATGGCTTTCGACTACCTGCTGCGCGAAGAACGCGTCGACCTGGTGATCTCGGGCATCAACCACGGCTCGAACTCGGCGGTGAACGTCCTCTACTCGGGCACGATGGGCGCGGCGATCGAAGGGAGCTTCTACGGCTGTCCGGCGATCGGCCTGTCGCTCGACGACCACGCTGCGGATGCCGACTTCGAAGCCTCGGTGCTTTACGGCCGGCGAATCGTGGGCGACGTGCTGGCCGGAGGAGTCCCTCTGCCCCTATGCTTGAACGTGAACGTCCCGGTCGGAAAGCCCGACGAACTGCGCGGAATCCGTCTGTGCCGCCAGAACCGCGGATTCTGGCGCGAAGAATTCTACCGCCATGAAGACCCCCGGGGCCGCGAATACTTCTGGCTGACGGGCGAATTCGTCAACATGGAACCCGAAGCGACGGACACCGACGAATGGGCCCTTGCGCACGGATACGTATCGGTGGTGCCGGTGCAGACCGACATGACCGACTATGCCCGCCTGCGGGAACTGCGGGGAGTATTCGGCGTCGGGCCGGCAGAAAAACCGGCGAAAAGCTGACGAAGCGGCGTCGAAAAGCCGACGGAGTATCGGAAGAGAAGCCGGGCCGGAGCCGCGGGCGAAAAAAACAGTATAAAAGCGTACGGAACGACCCGAAATAATCGCTAATTTTGCAGATGCCATGCTGATAAAGATCCTACTTGTCATCTCGATTCTTGTCCAGACGCTGGCCACGCTCTATGCGCTGCGGCTGGTGCGCGCGACGAAGTACAACTCGGTGTGGATCCTCTTCGTAGTGGGATTCTCGCTGCTCTCGGTGGAGCGGCTCGTGCAACTGCTGCTGGCCTGCGACGTGAGGGTGGTGCCCCGCTGGTGGTTCGCCTACCTGGGCATCGTGATCTCGGTATGCCTGTCGATCGGCGTGATGTACGCCCACAAACTTTTCAAGTACATCGCCCGTCTGAACCGTCAACGCCAACTGCTCAACAAACGGATTCTGACGGCCGTGCTGCGCACCGAAGAGAAAGCCCGCTCGCGCTTCTCGAAAGAACTGCACGACGGACTGGGCCCCCTGCTCTCGTCGGCCAAGATGTCGCTCTCGGCCCTTGCGCGCGAAGAACGCACGCCGGAACAACGCGAGATCATAGACAACACGACCTATGTGATCGACGAAGCGATCCGCTCGCTGCGCGAAATATCGAACAACCTTTCGCCCCACGTACTCAACGACTTCGGACTGGCCCGCGGCGTACAACACTTCATCGACCGCAGTGCGGCGATGCACAACGTGAAGATCCGTTTCACGACCAACCTGCGCACGGAACGCTACGACACGGACGTCGAAGTGATTCTGTACCGCGTGATCTGCGAACTGATAAACAACTCGCTCAAACACGCCGCCTGCACGACGGTGAACCTGTCGCTCTCGCTGGCGGGGACGTCGCTGCAACTGGACTACAGCGACAACGGCCGCGGATTCGATCCGCAGGCGATGATGGACTGCGGCATGGGCCTCTCGAACATGGCCTCGCGGATCAACTCGCTGGGCGGCACGTTCGACATCGCCTCGTCGAAAGGCAAGGGCATGCGCGCCTCGATCCGGGTGGAGACGCAGCAGGAACCAGCCCCGCGAACCCCGAAACGACGCAAGAGATGAACCCCTGCCGGATCATACTGGTCGACGACCATTCGCTTTTCCGCAACGGCCTGCGCGGCCTGCTCGAACACAGCGGCGACTGCCGCGTAGTGGGCGAAGCCGGCAGCGGCGAAGAATTTCTGGCGATGCTGCCCCGGCTGGAAGCCGACGTGGTTTTCATGGATTTCTCGATGCCGGGAATAGACGGCGCGCAGACGACGGAACGGGCTCTGGCCCTGCGTCCCGAGCTGCGGATCATCACCCTCTCGATGTTCGGCGAAGAGAGCTACTATTCGCGCATGGTGGAGGCGGGAGCCCGCGGATTCCTGCTGAAAGATTCGCCGCTGGACGATGTGCTCGAAGCGATCGGAACGGTCATGGCGGGCGGCACCTACTTCAGCCCGCAGCTGCTCTCGTCGCTGACGGAAAACATGCACACCCGCGAAGATGCGGGCGACGACCAACTGTCGTCGCGCGAACGCGAGATCCTGGTGCTGGTATGCCGGGGCCTGTCGAACCAAGAGATCGCCGACGCCCTGTTCATCTCGAAGCGCACGGTCGACAAGCATCGGGCCAACATCCTTGAAAAAACCGGCTGCAAGAACACGGCCTCGCTGGTGGTCTATGCGATCCGCAACGGAGTGGTGGACGTGTGAGCGGGAAGGACGATTTTTCGGAGCGAAATATGGCGGATTTTCACGCCGAATTTTATAACTTTGCGCCACGAGTGAAAAAAACAAAAAAACGAACCGAATATGGGAAGAGCCTTTGAATATCGCAAAGCACGCAAGATGAAGCGCTGGGGCCACATGGCCCGGACGTTTACGAAGCTGGGCAAGGAGATCGAAATCGCCGTCAAGGCCGGCGGCCCCGATCCCTCGGGAAACACCCGCCTGCGCATTCTGATGCAGAACGCCAAAGCGGAAAACATGCCCAAAGAAAATGTGGAACGTGCGATCAAACGTGCCACGGAGAAAGATGCGGCAGACTACAAGGAAGTCGTATACGAAGGATACGGCCCCCACGGCGTGGCGTTCCTGGTGGAGACCGCGACCGACAACACCAACCGCACGGTGGCCAACGTACGCATGCACTTCAACAAATGCGGCGGAACGCTGGGAAACAGCGGCTCGGTGGCCTTCATGTTCGACCACAAGTGCATCTTCAAGTTCCATGCGCCGGCCGGAACCGACGCCGAAGAACTGGAGCTGGAGATGATCGACCTGGGAGTGGACGAATTCTATCCGGAAGAGGACGGAATCACGGTATATGCTCCCTATGAATCGTTCGGGTCGATTCAGAAGTGGCTGGACGACAAGGGTTTTGAAATCGTGTCGGGCGAATCGGCCTACCTGCCGACCGACACGAAGGAACTGGATGCCGAAGGCCGCGAATCGGTGGAGAAGCTGGTGGAACGTCTGGAGGAAGACGACGACGTAACGAACGTCTACCACACGATGAAAGAAGCCGAAGAAGAATAACCGGCGCAGCAGCCGGGTTCCGGAACGAATGCCGCCTGTCCGAGACAGGCGGCATTCCTATTTTTATAGGTGTGCTACTCGAAGCGGACGAAGCGCTGCCCGGAAGTGAGGCAGAAGGGACAATAAGGCTCGCAATAGGTCGAGACGAAGAGGTTGCCGCACCGCGGGCAGACGAGGTAATTGCACTCGCCCTCGGAATGCTGCAAACAAGAGCTCATGAAGGCGGCGTGGCGCATGTCGACCGAAGAAGCCCAAGAGAGCAGCCGGGCGGCGTAGCGGTTGCCGCGGTCGATGGCGCGGAAGATCTCGTCGCACTTGCACTCCTCGGTGGTGCGGAGCTCGTAGGCGATGCTGCGCTCGAGGTTGCCGTCGGTGGTGCCCCGGAAGACGACGATCCGCCGGGGCGGCAGGTACTCGCCGCCCAACTGCCGGATCGCATCGGCGCAGTTGGTCTCCTGCAACCGCTCGGAAAGAGCCATGGCCCGGAACAGCCGGGCGACCTGCCGCCGGCTCTCCCGCTCGGCGATGCCGGCGAAGTGGTCGTACTGCATCGACTTGACGTGCTTGCGCCGGCAACAAGCGTCGAGGTCGGCGATCGTCTCGCGCCATACTTCCTTGACGGACTGCTGCCGGGGACGGGTGGCCGAGTAATAGATCCAGACCAAGATGGCTGTCGAGACGACGAACAAGAGCAAGATGATGAACGGACGCAGTTTCATGGTTCGAAGCAGAGATGTAACAGGGAAAGAATGCAGGTGCATTTATTATGCCAAGCCCCGCTTGCGGCGGGGCTTTTGCTTGCGGGACGATTTCGGTAGGCCTTGCGGAGCAGGGCGGAGAGTGCGGTCGGCGGGGTGGGTTGGAGTTTTCGGAGGAGAGCGGAGCCTGCGGGGCGGTCGGGCGAGGAGGAGTGGAG
>JAIDKM010000038.1 GCA_029051915.1 Alistipes sp.
GGAAAATGGGGCGAGGCGGTCGGAGCCTCCGGATCGGATCGTCGAACATCTGCCCGAGGCTGTGTCTTTTGCGGATAATCGCGATAGCGGCCGGACGAAACAAGACCGCCCGAAGCCGGGCGGTCTTGTCGGTGCGAAGCGGACGACGGCTACTCCACCTCCCAGGTGGCGCCGGAGCGCAAGAGGTCGTCGACGCAACGGATCTTCGATGAGGCTTTGACCTCCTCGACCTGGCGTTCGACGGCCAGGTCGTAGACCGCATCGTCCTCGACGGCGCGGATCACGCCCACGGCGACGGGGTAGTCGGGGTATTTCATGGCGGCGAGCATCGAGTGGAGGGTCGTGTCGCGTTCGTGGGCGTCGTGCGTCAGGATCTTGTCGAGCGTATAGCCGTCCTGACCGACCGTTACGACCTTGAGCTTCATGTTCTCGAAGACGAGACCCTTTTCGTTGTTTGCGCCGAAGAGCATCTTTTCGCCGTGGCGCAACGTGATCGTACGCTCGGCGCGCGTGGCTTTGTCGGCGGCGAAAGCGGCGTGGGTCTTGTCGTTGAAGATCACGCAGTTCTGCAACACCTCGACCACCGACATGCCCTTATGCAGGGCCGCGGCGACCATGCACTCCTTGGAGAGGTTGACCTCCATGTCGATCGAACGGGCGAAGAACGTACCCTTGGCGCCGATGACCAGCTCGCCCGGGTTGAACGGCTTCTCGACCGTTCCGTAGGGCGAAGTCTTGGTGATCTTGCCCAGCTTCGAGGTGGGCGAGTACTGCCCTTTGGTCAGACCGTAGATCTCGTTGTTGAAGAGGATGACGTTGAGGTCGACGTTGCGGCGGATGGCGTGGATGAAGTGGTTGCCGCCGATGGCCAGCGAATCGCCGTCGCCGGTGGTTACCCATACGGCCAGCCGCGGATTGGCGACCTTGACGCCCGTGGCCACGGCGTTGGCGCGTCCGTGGACGGAGTGGAAGCCGAAAGTCTTCATGTAGTAGATGAAGCGCGACGAACAACCGATGCCCGAGACGAACGTGAAGAGGTTGTGGGGCGTGTCGGTGCGGTCGGCCACTTCGGGCAGGGCGCGCTGCACGGCGTTGAGAATGGCGTGGTCGCCGCAGCCGGGGCACCAGCGCACTTCCTGGTCGCTCTTGAAGTCGGCGGGAGTATATTTATAGTCTGCCATGATCGTTTGCTTACAATAAGGATTCGAATTTCTGTTTGAGCTCGACCACCGTGAACGGCTGGCCCTCGCACTTGTTGAACTGCTCGTAGCTGAAGCGCTGGAGCTGCTGGCGCAGGTAGGCGGCGAACTGGCCCTCGTTCAGCTCGCAGACCACGATGCGGCGGAATCGGGAGAAGATCTCCTCGACGCCGCGCGGCAGCGGTTTGATGTAGTTGAAGTGGCAGAGCGAGACGCGTTTGCCCTCGCGCCGCATCTCGTCGACGGCGTTCTGGAGGTGGCCCCGCGTGCCGCCCCAGCCGACGACCAGCAGGTCGCCCTCGGCATCGCCGTAGACTTGCTGTTCGGGAATGTAATCGGCGACTTTGGCGACCTTGGCTGCACGTGTCGACACCATTTTCTGGTGGTTGGCCGGGTCATGCGAGATGCACCCTTTGATGCAGTCCTTTTCGAGTCCGCCGACGCGGTGCTCCAATCCGGGTTTTCCGGGGAACGCCCAGCCGCGGGCCAGCTTCTCGTTGCGCACGTAGGGCATGAATCCGCCCTCGGGCGCCTTGTCGACGATGGGCGGGCAGATGGCGGGGTAGTCCTTCATCTGCGGGATGCGCCACGGCTCGGAGCCGTTGGCGATGAATCCGTCGGTGAGCAGTACCACGGGCGTCATGTGCTCCATGGCCAGGCGGCCGGCTTCGAACGCATAGTGGAAGCAGTCGCTCGGCGACGAAGCGGCGACGACGATCACCGGACACTCGCCGTTGCGGCCGTAGAGCGCCTGCTGGAGGTCGCTTTGCTCGGTCTTGGTCGGCAGACCCGTCGAGGGGCCGCCGCGCTGCACGTCGACGACCACGAGCGGCAGCTCGGTCATGACGGCCAGACCCAATGCCTCGCTCTTCAGGGAGAGACCGGGGCCCGAAGTGGTCGTTACGGCGAAGTTGCCGGCGAAAGCGGCGCCGATGGCGGTGCAGATGCCGGCGATCTCGTCCTCGGCCTGCACGGTCTTGACACCCAGATCCTTGCGCTTGGCCAGCTCTTCGAGGATCACGGTAGCCGGCGTGATGGGATAGGAGCCGCAGAAGAGCGGCAGTCCGGCTTTCTCGGCGGCGGCGCAGAGACCCCATGCCGTAGCGACGTTGCCGTTGATGGAGCGGTAGGTGCCCTTTTCGAGCTGAGCCGGAGCCACGCGGTAGTTGCTTGCGAACTGGTGGGTGTTGGCCGCATAGTTGTAACCGGCCTTGATAGCCAGCTTGTTGGCCTCGGCGACGGCGGGGTTCTTTTTGGCGAACTTGCCGTCAAGATATTTGAAAGCATGGTCTTCCGGACGGTCGAACATCCAGAAGCAGATGCCCAGGGCGAACATGTTCTTGCACTTGACGACGGCCTTGTTGTCCAGGCCGGTATCCTTGAGCGCCTCGCGCGTCATCGAGGTGATGTCGGGCACCACGACGTTGTACTCGTCCAATTTCAGCTCCGCGAGCGGATCGAGCGTGGCGAAGCCGGCCTTGCGGATGTGCTCCTCGGTGAGCGAATCGCCGTCGAGGATGACCGTGGCGCCGGGCTTGAGCCATTTGCGGTTGGCCTTCAGGGCGGCGGGATTCATCGCCACGAGGACGTCGCAGTAGTCGCCGGGATTCAACTCGCGGCGGCTGCCGAAGTGAACCTGAAAGCCCGAGACGCCGGCGACGGTGCCCTGCGGGGCGCGGATTTCGGCGGGATAGTCGGGGAAGGTCGAGATGCCGTTGCCCATCAGAGCCGAGGTGTCGGAAAAAAGCGTGCCCGTCAGCTGCATGCCGTCGCCCGAGTCGCCCGAGAAGCGGATGACGACGTCCTGCAGTTCCTGCACAGAGTGCTGTTCCATGTTGTATGCGGTTAGTTTTTTATAAGGCTATACAAATATATGAATTTATTGTTAGATTATTCACAACGCGGAAAATTATTTGTTCTTTCGTCGCTGTCCCGGCCTGGTCGACAATAAAAAGAGGTGCTTCGAAAAGCACCTCGGAGAGAAAAACGGCTGCCGCTTATTTCGGCTGCTTGCCGATGTAGGCCAGGATGCCGCCGTCGACATAGAGGACGTGGCCGTTGACGAAGTTCGACGCGTCCGAGGCGAGGAACACGGCCGGGCCCATCAGGTCTTCGGGCGTGCCCCAGCGTGCGGCGGGCGTCTTGGCGACGATGAACGCATCGAACGGATGGCGCGAACCGTCGGGCTGCTTCTCGCGCAGGGGCGCGGTCTGCGGCGTGGCGATATAACCCGGGCCGATGCCGTTGCACTGGATGTTGTACTCGCCGTACTCGGAGGCGATGTTGCGTGTGAGCATCTTCAGACCTCCCTTGGCGGCGGCGTAGGCCGAGACGGTCTCGCGGCCCAGCTCGGACATCATCGAGCAGATGTTGATGATCTTGCCGTGGCCTTTCTTTATCATCGACGGAATGACGGCCTTCGAGACGATGAACGGGCCGTTGAGGTCGATGTCGATCACCTGGCGGAACTCGGCGGCGGTCATTTCGTGCATGGGGATGCGCTTGATGATGCCGGCGTTGTTGACGAGGATGTCGATGACGCCGACCTCCTTTTCGATCTGCGCCACGAGGGCGTTGACCTGCTCCTCGTTGGTTACGTCGCAGACATAGCCGCGGGCCTCGATGCCCTCGGCCTTGTAGGCGGCCAGACCTTTGTCGACCAACTCCTGCTTGATGTCGTTGAAGACGATCTTGGCGCCCTGGCGTGCGAATGCCGTGGCCAGCGCGAAGCCGATGCCGTAGGAGGCGCCCGTTACGAGCGCGACCTTACCTTCCAAAGAAAAGTTTACCATATTTTATTAAAAGTTAAAAAACGAATGCTGATTAGAATTTGACGCCGAATGCCAGACCGCCATGGGAGTAGTTCCAATAATACCTGCTGTCGGAA
>JAIDKM010000380.1 GCA_029051915.1 Alistipes sp.
GCTCGATGGACACCGACGTACGCAAGACGGATCACAATCATGACCATTTCCGCGACCTGCCGAAAGCCGACCAGATCAACGTAGCCAACAAGTGGCTCTATGCTGCCGACAACGGCACGCAAGTGCGCTGGGGCTGGAAGTTCGTGCAGGAGAACCGCCTGGGCGGCATGCTGGGATACAAGAACACGGCCGCGATGCGCGACGCGATGCGTGCGGACTGGGACAAGACCGGCGCGCCCATGCCGCTCTACGGCTCGCACATCCGCAACCGGGGAGCCAACGGCTACTTCAAGCTGGGAACGCCCCTCGGCCCCTCGGTCTACGATGAAGAAGAACAAGACGAGATGCGCTCGAACTTGGCGCTGGTAATCGACTTCGACCATTTTGACGAAGAAGCCTACTTCGGCCTGAACGACTACTCGGGAAACGAAAACACGCTGTCGGCGAACCTGATGTACGCCCACTACTTTACCTACCGCTCGTCGCTGAACGTAGGTGTGCAGGGGCACTTCTCCTCGGTGCGTGAGAAGCTGCTCAACGCAACGCCGTGGATTGCAGGCGAAGCGCAGGCGCGCTACGATCTGGATCGGAAGGAGAACGAGGCGGGCGCCTATGCGGAGTACACCTACACGATCAAAGACAAATTCTCGCTGGTGGCCGGCGTGCGCGGAGACTACAACGGCTACTATGACAAGTTCTACTTTACGCCCCGCGGTCATGTGAAGTGGAACATCACCCCGACGACGACCCTGCGAGCCTCGGCCGGCCTGGGATACCGCTCGACGAACGTGATAACGGACAACATCGGCATGCTGGCGACGGGCCGCCGCATCATCATCGCCGGCGACGAGTCGGGTGCGGGCGGCGAAGCCTCCTTCCGGGCGCTGGACCGCATGGAGAAGGCGCTGACCGTAGGCGGCAGCCTGACGCAGACCTTCTCGGCGCTGGGACGAGACAACCTGACGCTGAGCGTCGACTACTTCCGCACGCAATTCTACAACGCGGTGGTGGCCGATCAAGAGTGGAACCCCCGGTACATCAACATCTACGACAGTCGCGGCCGCTCCTACACGGACACCTATCAGATCGATCTGTCGTGGACGCCCGTAGAGCGTCTGGACGTCTTCGCGACGTTCCGCTACACGGACAGCGAGATGACGATAGACCGTCCGGACGGAGGAACGGCGCGTGTGGAACGCCCCCTGGTGAGCCGCTACAAGACGCTGCTCAACATCCAGTATGCGACGAAGTTCCGCCGCTGGGTATTCGATGCGACGGCTCAGCTGAACGGCCCCTCGCGCATCCCGACGCAAACCGGCGTATTGTCCGACGACAGCTATTCTCCGAGCTACCCGATGTTCTATGCGCAGGTGAGCCGCAAGATAGGCAAGTTCGACCTCTACGTGGGCTGCGAAAACATAGCCGACTACCGACAGAAAGATCCGATTCTGGGAGCGGACGACCCGTGGTCGACGAAGTTCAACTCGATGAACGTATGGGGGCCACTGATGGGCCGAAAGTTCTACATAGGCATGCGCTGGAACTTATATTGAACGATAACTTAAATAAATTGCAATCATGAAAAAACTTGCGATGCTGTGCCTGGCGCTTGTGCTGGGTGCGGGCCTGGCGCAGGCGGCGAAGCCTGCGGCCGAGAAAAAGACGGTAACGACGGTATTCTGCACCGACATCCACTGCGATCACTGTGCGAACAAGATCATGAACAATGTGCCCTCGCTGGGAAAAGGAATCGAGGAAGTGGCCGTAGACGTTCAGACCAAAGAAGTAACCGTAACCTACGATGCGGCGAAAAACACGGATGCGAACATTGTGAAAGGATTGGCGACGCTCAAGGTGAAGGCCGCGCCCAAACCTGCGGAGCCGACGAAATAATCGGCAGGGCTGGCCAGGCCGATTCGGCGGGCGGATTCGCGCTGCCGGAAGTTCGGGTTTCGGCGGCTGCCGGCCGGTTTTGTGCAGCCGGTTGCTCCGTGTTTCGGCGGTTGCCGGAGGTTCGCTTTTCGGCGGTTGCGGTTGTCGGCCGGCGGTTATATGGAAACAGGTACCCGAGAATTCGGGTACCTGTTCG
>JAIDKM010000381.1 GCA_029051915.1 Alistipes sp.
ACATGGGGCCCTACGGCTCCGACGGGCCCAATGCCACGACGATCCTCTTCACGCCCGGCAGCGGCGCGGAAACGGTCGGCAGCGTCGAGCCGTTGACGCAGGCCCGCCGCTACCATGACGAGATGTTCGACATGGAGATCGGAACTTTCGAGCGGAGCGCCGAATTCGCGCAGACCGTTCGCCTCACCGGGGCGCAGGCTTCCGTGGGCGTCGAACTCGAATGGATGATCTGCAACGATACTTCCTGCCTGCCGCCCGACGACTTGCAGTTGACGATCCGCATCCCGGAGCAGGGAACGCCGGTCGCCGAGACTCCGGCGGCCGAAACACAGGCCCCGGTCAGGGACGCCGCCGGCAGCGGTTCGCTGTGGTCGTTGATCGTCGAGGCGATCCTGTGGGGCTTCGCCGCGCTGCTCACCCCTTGCGTCTTCCCGATGGTGCCGATGACCGTATCGTACTTCCTCAAGGGCGAGGGCGGCCCGGCGATGGGGCGCCTGCGCGCCGCGCTCTACGGACTCTTCATCGTCCTGCTCTACACCGTACCCATCGCGGTCATCATCTTGATTACAAGGTTCGTCGGCGGCGATGCCGTTACGGCCGACATCTTCAACTGGCTGGCGACGCACTGGCTGCCCAACGTGATCTTCTTCGCCGTGTTCATGATCTTCGCCGCGTCGTTCTTCGGCGCCTTCGAGATCACGATGCCTTCGTGGATGGTCAACAAAGCCGATTCGAAGGCCGATACCAAAGGCCTCGGCGGCATCTTCTTCCTGGCGCTGACTTTGGTGCTCGTGTCGTTCTCCTGCACGGGGCCGATCGTCGGCTCGGTGCTCATCAAGTCTACTTCGGGCGAATTCTGGTCGCCGATCATCACCATGCTGGCTTTCTCGGCCGCGTTCGCCCTGCCGTTCACGCTCTTCGCGCTCTTCCCCTCGGTGTTGAAAAAGCTCCCGAAGAGCGGCGGCTGGCTCAATTCGGTGAAGGTCGTCATCGGCTTCGTCGAGGTGGCGCTGGGTTTCAAATTCCTGTCGGTTGCCGACCAGACCTACCACTGGGGATTGCTCGACCGCGAAATCTACCTGGCGATCTGGATCGTCGTCTTCTCGCTGCTGGGGCTTTATCTGCTCGGCAAGCTGAAGTTTTCCCACGACAGCGACCTGCCCTATATCGGCGTGGGACGCCTGGCGCTGGCGATCGCCGTCTTCACGTTCGTGGTCTACATGATCCCGGGCATGTGGGGCGCACCGCTCAAGGGGTTGTCGGGCTACCTTCCGCCGCTCACTTCGCAGGACTTCGTGCTGACTCCGGGTTCCGGCAGCGCTGCCGCTGCTCCGGCCGCACCTCACGGACGCAAGTACAGCGATTTCCTCCACCTCCCGCACGGACTCGAAGGGTTCTTCGACTTGCAGGAGGCCGAAGCCTACGCCGCCGAGGTCGGCAAACCGCTTTTCATCGACTTCACGGGCCACGGCTGCGTGAACTGCCGCGAAATGGAGTCGCGCGTCTGGTCGGATCCCGAGGTGCTGGAGATCCTGCGCAACGACTACGTGATCTGCGCCCTCTACTCGGACGACAAAAAGGTGCTGCCCGAAAGCGAGTGGATAACCGCCGACAACGGCAAGGTGCTCAAAAGCCTGGGGAAAATCAACTCCTACTACGCGTTGAAAACCTACGGCGTGAACGCCCAGCCCTACTACGTGTTGCAGGGACGCAACGGCAAGCCCCTCGTCGCGCCACGCGGCTACGACCTCGATGTCGCCGCCTTCGTGCAGTTCCTCAAAAGCGGTCTCGAAGCCTACGAGGCACAGCGCTGACGCCATCCGCTTCTGCAAAAAAAGCCTGCGATCCGATCCGGTCGCAGGCTTTTCGCATGACGGAACGCTCCCTTACTTCGTGCTGCGCTTGGAAGCCGTCGAAGTCTTGGACGTCTTGGCGGTCGTCGACCGGGAATAGGCGGCCTTGACTTCCTGACCTTTCGCGTGGTGCGCTTTGGCCGAGGGGGCCTTGCCGGCACGCGTCGTGCTGCTTACCGAACGTTCGAAATTCTTTTCGCAGGGCGTGCAGCCGCTCTCTTTCTTGTTGTAATCTTTCGTGTTCATACTTGTATAAAGTTTAATGACACGAAAAGTCCTGCAAATAGCACGCCGAAAATAGAATCGATGATAAATAGTCGACCGCGAATCTCCCGAAGCGGCCGTCTGCGCCGATCCGCCGTCGTCCTCCCGGGAAAGTCCGACCTCCGGATTTTCAGGCGTTTTCCCGCTCCGCCTCCAGCTGCGCCCGCGACTTCGACTTGGTAACCAGCCATACGCCCGCAAAGACGCAGAGCGCGGCGAGCCCTTTCGAGAACCCGAACGAATCCAGCCCGATGACCACCGTAAAGATCACCGCCACGACCGGCTGCACATAGTTGTACATCGAAACCACCGTCGGCCGCAGGAAGCGCTGGCCGATCGGCACCATCAGATAGGAGACGAAGGTCGAGCAGACGACCACATATCCGATGCCGCCCCACGTCGCGGGCGCCAGCGCCGCATAATCGACCTGCACGAGCGGACGATAGTAGATGCCGGCAGCCGCTACGGCCGCAAAGAGGAACATCCACTTCATGGTCGTAACGGGCGAATATTTCACGATCGTATCGCGGAATGCCGTCAGGTAGGTCGCATAGCTGACAGCGCTGACGATGCAGAGCACGTCGCCCGCTACGCTCGATGCCTGACCCGCTCCGTGGTGGCTTACGTAGACCAGCAGCAGCGCTCCGAAGCACCCCAGCGCCACGCCGCCCGACTTGAGCCACGTGATCGGCTCGCGCAGGAAGACCGTCGCCAGAATCATCGTCAGCACCGGGACGATCGTCGCGATGATCGACGAATCGATGGGCGATGTGAGCGACAGGCCCCACAGGAAGAGCATCTGGTTAAGTTGAATGCCGAAGATCGAGGCCAGAAGCAGCTGCACGATATCGCGCCGTGCCACCCGCTCGCGCGGAAGAAACAGCGAAACCGTCCAGAAGAGCAGGCAGGCCCCCACCATGCGGTAGACGCTCAGTGCAAAGGGATTCACGCCGCCCGGATTGTCGGCCGAGGCCAGCACGCTCTTGCAGATCGGCGCGTTCAGTCCCCAGATGATGTTGGCGACCCACAGCGCCGCGTGCCCCTTCAGTTTTCCGCTCTCCATAGCCCGATGCGTGCCCCGCGGTTCAGAAACGGAATCCGAACGTCAGAGCTACATTGTGGCGCGCGAACTTCGTGCGGTAGAGCGAGCTCTCGGCGAACAGCTCCTGCGGCCCGGTCGGTGTATCGACCGTCTCCGAGACATAGAACAGGTAGTAGCCGGTCAGCGCATGGCGCATGTACTGATATGCCAGGTCGATCGTGAAGCCGCTCCGCGACGCATACCCGATGCCGGCCCCCCAGTAGGTCGTGGATTTGATGACGGGCGAGGCCATCACGGTATCGTCGTCGCGCAGAATCGAGCCGCTGTATCCGAATCCGGCCCGCACGGCCAGCACGGGGGCCACCTTGAACTCGGCGCCGACACGTACGATATTCGCCCCTTTGAACGTATCGCGGAAGGTCTGCTTGCAGGTGTTGCGGTACTCCGCACCCAGCGGATTGTCGTCCAGCCGGATTCCGTTGTACCAGTCGCGTTCGTAGTCCACCGAGAGCACCGCCCGCTGGCCGAAGGCGTACGACGCACCGAACATCAGCCGCGCCGGCGAAGAGAACGACCAGCCGTAAGGACTCTCGTCGAAGAGGAGCGGCGAAGTCATGTTAGCCGTCCCCGACGAGACATAACCGTCGGCGTCGGGCTTCACATTGGGATCGGTGTCCCGGTTGGCATAGGCCATCGAGGCGGCCGAGCTCTGGAACTTGCGGTCGACGGAGTAGTACGTCGGCGTGTGGAACGCCATGCCGAAGCGCAGACCGGGAATCGGCCGGACGACCACCCCCAGCTTGAAGTTGACGCCGGCGCCCTGCACGATCACCGCCTGGTTGAGCCGGGCATAGAGCAGTTGGTAGTCGAGCGACGGATCGGTGCCGTAGGCCGGATTCGCCGCACTCGGATCGGCATAGACGTAATCTTCGGCATAGTCGACATAGAGTTTCCGGTGGATGCTCTGAATGCCGATCGTCGCACCGAAGTAGAATACGTTCTCAACATTGCCGCCGACCGACAGCGCGAATTCGCCCGCCGAACCGCGGCTCTTCACATTCGTATAGTGGCCCACGTCGGCATCGTTGCCGATCCAGGTCGGCGTCCACGAACCGGAATCTTCGGGATCGGTCTGGTCGATCATGTAGGCACGGTAGGCCAGTGCCGCATTCCACAAATCCACAGGAACGGAATCCCAGTTCCAGTTGCCGCTGCCGCCGTTGTTGTAGAACTCGTTTTTCGAGACTCCGCTCCACGCCATCTGCCGGGCGAAGACGTCGGCCACAGTGGCCGCCTGCCCCGTCCGCCGGTAGGAGTAATCGTAATTGAAGTCGGCGATGCGGTTGTAGCCGACACCGAAACTCAGGCCCACGAGTCCTCTGGTGTTGTTGACCAGGTTGACTACCAGGCCGAAGTTGGCGACCGAGAAACGACTGGAGGAATTGCTCCCGTTGGCTGCGGCATCGGCAGTCGAGCTCCGCAAGAAGGTCATCATCGGCGTGAAGGTTATTTCGCTCTTGCGGTACATGCCCAGACCGGCCGGGTTAATCGTCATCGACGAGGCATCGGCTCCCAGCGAGGTGAAGGCGCCCGCCATCGCCATCGCCCGGGCCGTGCCGAAGTTGAACTGCGACTGCGCGAGCGAAAGCAGCTCGGCAGGCATCATGATGTCTTTGTCCATCAGCAGACCGCCCATCTCCTTGTTTTGGGCGGAAGCCGGCAGAATGGTCGCCGCGGCGGCCAATATCGTGATTATGCGCTTCATGGCTTGCTGTTTTACAAATGATTACCGGCCGCCGGCATTGCGGGTGGCTCCGCCCGTCGGACGGGTGCCCGAACCGCTGCTGCCCGACGAGCCGCTGCGATAGGAACTGCCGGACGACGAGCCGCTGCGGAAAGTCGAGCCGGAATTGCTGCTGCCGCGGTTATAGGTGTTGCCGCCCGAGTTGTTGCGGTACGACGAACCGGAGTTGTAGCTGCTGCCGCTCCGCTGCGTCGACGACGGCGTGGTGTTCTGATTCTGCCGGGTGCCGCTCGACGTGCCGTTGCCGCGTACGCCGAAGCGTCCGGTGCTGCTGCCGTTGGTGCGCCACGTCGAGGTGCCCGACGTATTCAGGCCCGAGGTGCCCGGCCGGCGGGAATTGCCGTAGCGAAGACCCGGCGCCGCATTCGGATCGGCACGATGCACGATGTTGGAAGCATAGCGACGGTGCGCAGGCCCCGGGCCGCCGACCCAGTGAGGATGTCCGTGCCACCCCGGCCCCCAGCCGGGGCCCCAGGCGTAAGCAGGATAGTACCACGGATCGTACCAGGCGCCGAAGCCCCAGCCCCAGCTGCCGAACGAGAAGCCCCAGTTATAATAGGGTCTCCAGTTCCAGCCGTAGTACCACGGATCGGGATAAAAAGCCGAATGGCCCCACGTACCGAACATCGCAGTGATATACTTGGGTTCGACCCATACTTCGTCGCCCATGACCATGACGTTGTAGAACGCCGGATCGTAAGCCGACACATAGGTGAACGCACTGCCGTAACGGAAATCGTAGTAGCTCGACGGCATGCGGTACGTCGGCGACTCGAAACCTCTCAGACGACGGGCGTAGGCGCTTTCGTAGGTATCGGCCAGCACTTCCTCGTAAGGGTTCGACGTCGCTGCATAGTAGCGGTTCTGGGCCGCCGCCGCTTCCGCCTCGGCAAGCCGCGCCTCCCATTCGGCCCGGCGCGCTTCCGCTTCGGCCTTCTTGCGCTCGGCCTCGGCTTGCTTGCGTTGCGCAATCTCCGTTTTGTCATGAATCGCATAGAGGTCGTCGTTGCCATATCCCGCCGAAGCGAAATAAGCCGACGAACAACCCGCCAGTCCTGCCGTCAGAACGGCTGCTCCGATGATGAATCCCCACTTTTTCATGGCATGCGTTATTTACGTTAGTCTCTTTGTATCAGAACGAAAAGCATATCGCTTTTAGTATGGCCCGTTCGGCGTTTTTTCCGGCTCAGCGTTCCGGCCGGCATTTCTTCGGCATGATTCGCCTCCGGCCGTCCATAGCTTGGCTTCGGGAAGTTCGATCGCCGCCCCGCCTTCCATCGCCGACAGCACAACAAACATTATCCCATATACAAAATTAGAAAAAATTTATCAAATCGCCATGCGAACACTGCATAATTTGGGCCTTATGCGTCATTTCGCAGAATTATTTTTCGGGATTCTCGTTTCGGACAAGCAGGAATGCAGCAGGGCGCAGGCTTGAAATATCCGGATAGTCCGGCTGCTTTTTCGGTTTCCGGATTATTTTTTTCGCTGGAAAATGCACATTATTAAAAATAATGTCTATATTTGCAGTCCCGAAACGCCGGTTTCGGGGATTGCATATTCGGAGAGATGCCGGAGTGGTCGATCGGGCCGCACTCGAAATGCGGTGTACGGGCAACTGTACCGGGGGTTCGAAT
>JAIDKM010000382.1 GCA_029051915.1 Alistipes sp.
ATCATCCCGATCATGAGCCACCAGGCTTTCGCAGGGCGTGCGGACGGCTGCACGGGGGTTCGGCCCGCCGTCCGGAGCGTATAGACCAGCAGCCCGACATAGAGCACCAGCATGACGATGCCGTCGGCCCGGTCGATCCGGTCGACGCTGCCCAGGTGCAGCAGCTTGTCCGACGCGAAGAGGAACAGAAGCAGCGACGCGCCCAGCCCGAAAGGAATGTCGCGCCGGATGTTGTCGCGCGAGAATGCCAGCGGCCGGATCAGGGCGCAGACGCCGACGATCACCAACACGTTGAACAGGTTCGAACCCACCACGTTTCCCACCGCGACATCGCTGTTGCGGGCGATCGACGAAAGCACCGACACGACCAGTTCGGGCGTCGAGGTGCCGATCGCCACCACCGTCAGTCCGACGATGAATTCGGGGACACGGAAACGTTGGGCGAGCGCCGCAGCGCCGTCGGTCAGAAAATGGGCGCCGGCGAGAATCAGGCCGAGGCCCGCAAGGAGAAGTACGATATTCATGACAACATAATCAGACTGACGGCCATCAGGGCCATGCCGGCCACGACACCGTAGATGGATATATGGGCCTCGCCGTACTCGCGGGCGGCGGGCAGCAGTTCGTCGATGGAGATGAAGACCATGATCCCGGCCACTCCGGCAAGCACGCATCCCATCAGCGTCGGCGACATGAAAGGCATCAGCACCAGCCACGCCAGCAAGGCTCCGACCGGCTCGGCGAGTCCCGACAGCAGCGAGAGACGGAACGCCCGCCGCCGGTCGCCCGTGGCATAGAAAATCGGGATGGAAACGGCGATGCCTTCGGGTATGTTATGGATGGCGATCGCTACGGCGATGGCCACACCGAGGGTCATGTTGTCGATCGCGGCGGTAAAGGTGGCGATTCCTTCGGGGAAGTTGTGGATGCCGATCGCCAGCGCCGTCATGACGCCCATGCGCATCAGCCGGGGATTCCGCGGCTGTTCGTCCATCTCCTCGGCCCGATGCGCCTCGTGGGGATTCTCGAACGACGGCACCAGCCGGTCGATGATTCCGATCAGAAGAATACCGCCGAAGAAGCATGCGACGGTCAGCACCGTTCCCATGCGGCCGTTCCACGCTGCCGAGAGCGTCGCTTCGGCTTGGCGGAACAGCTCGACGAACGAGACGTAGATCATCACCCCGCCCGACAGACCCAGCGAAAAGGAGAGCAGCCGTTTGTTGGTTCTCCGGGCGAAGAAAGCCAGCGCGCTGCCGATGCCCGTGGCAAGACCGGCTCCGAGCGTCAGCAGAAAAGGTATAAGAAAATGCGGATTAATAACAGCGGTTCGTCGGAGCAAAGATAGTGCAAGGCGAGTGCAATGTCAAATCCGTTCGAACCGCGTTTTAATTTTAATATTGTATATTTGCAATCTGAACCAAAGCTGAAAACGCCATGCAACAATTGATTCGCTGCCTGTCGCTCCTGTGCGGGATGCTGGGCGCCGCACTGACTTCCACGGCGCAGTCCGTGGAGTGGAAAAGCCGGGTCGAGCCGCAGGGCGACGACTTGTTCCGCATCGTCCTCGAAGCATCGATCCCCGCCGGATACCACATGTACGACATGGGGC
>JAIDKM010000383.1 GCA_029051915.1 Alistipes sp.
GCTGTTATTGCCATTTGTAGTTCGAGCGTCGATATTTACGAGCTGCCGCACAGCGCTCGGCGTGCTTACAATCAAACTCTGCCTGCTGTCAAAACCGGGCACCCCCGTATTCTGCGGCGACAAAGCCGAATCGAAAACAGGACAAAAATAATACTTTATTTCGAATTTCCCGCAATTTTTATTACCTTTACTCACTCAAATTCCGAAAGCACCCATGAGCCAGAACCCGGTAGTCCGCCTACGCAACGCCTCCATCTGCCATGCCGACGATACGCTCGGCAGGTCGGCCGAACGGTTGTTGCGCGAAAGCGAAATGGTACTTTCGGACGTCGATCTGGAGGTCGCCCCGGGCGAATTCGTCTATCTGATCGGCCGTGTGGGCAGTGGCAAAAGCACCCTGCTGAAGACACTTTATGCCGAGGTGCCTCTGCTCACGGGCGAGGGACGGATCGCCGGATTCGACCTGCGTAAACTCCGCCGGCGCGACATTCCCTACCTGCGCCGACGGATCGGCATCGTTTTTCAGGATTATCAGTTGCTGACCGACCGCAACGTCTTCATGAATCTTCACTATGTCGTGAAAGCTACCGGCTGGAAGCGCGAGTCGGAGATCCGCGAACGGATCGATCAGGTTTTGCAGGTAGTCGATCTGCAGAACAAAAGTTATAAAATGCCGTTCGAGCTTTCAGGCGGCGAGCAGCAGCGACTCGTCATTGCCCGGGCCCTGCTCAACAAACCGAAAGTTCTGCTGGCCGACGAACCCACGGGCAATCTCGATCCGGTAACGGCCGACGGCATCATGAAGCTCTTTCTTGAGATCGCCCGTCGAGGGTGCGCCGTAGTCATGTCCACGCACAACACGTCGCTGATCGAAAACTACCCCGCTCGGGCCGTGCTTTTCTCGCAAGGGCATATTCGCGAGGTCGATCTCGAAGCGGAGCTGTCATAGCCTTTTCCCTGGTCTCTTTCATCCAAGTGCAACACTTTGCGGGAAAGTTGCAGCCTGCTTGATTCCGTTGCTTGCGAATACTCCGAATCTCTCGGCACAGGCGAAAAATTTTCCATTTTCGTCGCATCGGCAGCGCTTGTTTTTCTCAGAAATTATACCTATATTTGTACGATATTTCAATTTCAACAAATGAGTACCGAACAAGAAAACGTTAAGAAGCAGGAAGAGGCCTATTCCGCCTCGAATATCCAGGTTCTCGAGGGCCTGGAGGCCGTGCGCAAGCGCCCTGCCATGTATATCGGCGACATCGGCGAAAAGGGTCTCCACCATCTGGTCTACGAGGTCGTGGATAACTCGATCGATGAAGCACTGGCCGGTTATTGTACCGATATCGACGTCTCGATCAACGAAGATAATTCAATCACCGTCAAGGATAACGGCCGCGGTATTCCGACCGACTTCCACGAAAAGGAGGGCAAGTCGGCGCTCGAGGTCGTGCTCACGGTGCTGCATGCGGGCGGTAAGTTCGACAAGGGTTCCTACAAGGTGTCGGGCGGTTTGCACGGCGTGGGTGTTAGCTGCGTTAACGCGC
>JAIDKM010000384.1 GCA_029051915.1 Alistipes sp.
CTAATTGATTGTAATAATGCGATCATTTGTTTCCACTCTCGAAAAAGAGATCGAGAAAAAATTAAGAAACCTCGAACTCTCGAATTTAAACGTTCTGAAAAAATCCTTAGAAGCATCGCTCGTTTTGGGCGATGCTTTTCAGCGGTTGAGGGAGTTTGTCGCCGGCTATACATTCAGCACCGAAGCCGAGGAGATCGAGTTTTTCAAGGTTATCAAGCCTCGGTTGTACCATCGTCTGATCTATTATCGCAAAGTTTATAACATCGAGATGAACCGTCCCGTGGGTGTCGAATCGCAACATGTCTATCTGCGGGATGAAATCAAGGCAATCAACCGTTACAACAACAAACACTCCGATTTCGTGCGTTACTATCGTTCCGGCATGACACACTTGGATTCGTTGTATTATTTGCGCAATCGGAACGATACGGCACTATACCTCAAATCGTTTCATTACGAACGCGACCCGAAGTTCTCGACCAATGCCGATTTCAAGGTGGCGAAATTGCAGACTAACAAATTGTTATCGGCTTATCTGAAAGGCGAGTTGGAAGCACTGGAATATGTAAAGACAGCCTCCGACGATTCGCTGCCTGCTGTACGGCTGACATGGCAGGACAGCAAGACGGATTTGACAGAGCTGATCTATTTGCTCGACAGCAAGCGCTGCTTCGGTAATGTCCCGCTTACACAGTTGGCGGCCTATATCGCCAACGTCTTCAATACCCGGCTCGACACGAACCTTTCGCGCACGTTCTGCGACATGAAGCTGCGCAACAATCCCACTCTGTGGATCGACAAAGCGAAACAGGCTCTTTTGCAGCGTATGCGGACTTGGAGGCCGCGAAAGAAGAAGTGAACGAAGCGGATTTACCATCGCTTCTTGAACTCTTCCGAAAGTGCAATGATTCGTCGGTTGATTTCGACGAACTGCATGGTCGCTTTTTCCAGCTTGTAGAGCAACGACAATGCTTTCCGTTCCGAAAAACGGGTACGCAGTTCTTTGACGACTTGATTATAGTTTACGCCGATCGCCCGATATTGAGCGTGCAGTTGCGTCAGTTTGGCTACGTATTCCAGCGTTCCGCGGTCGGTTTTTATCACTCGGAACACATCTCCGAAGACCCGTGCTTTGATAAAAGCCGCCTTCGACAACAGCCCCGATTGCTCGTACATCGTCAGAAATCGGGCGTGTTCCGTATCGTTGAATCGCACCATGACGCAATGCGAAGCAGTATCCGTTTTCGCGGGACGTCCCCCTCGACCCTTGCGGGGCGGTCTGTTTTTCTCCATAATCGAAATTTTTGAGGTGAGGCCATCGCCTCGCCGGTTATTGAAAACTGCGATTCGTTCGTGACGGAGCCGCCTGTCGAAAAGCGCCGACTTCGGAGGTACTTTCATCCCCCTTGCGGGCAAGCTGTTTTCCGTTACGGAAATAGTTTCGGGTAACGGAAAACACAGCTTGCTATTTGCCCTTTGCAAATACATTCTGTCCGCCTGTCGGACGGACTATTGAACCGGCCGCCGTAAAAACAGGCAAGGCGGCTTCCATTCACGTCGGAATCGTTACAGCGGCAAAGATACCGACCGATTCAGTTGGTTGATTCTTGGG
>JAIDKM010000385.1 GCA_029051915.1 Alistipes sp.
GCTTTGGAGACAACGGAAGCCGCTGCGATGATGTTCTTCTTGCAGCTGACCGGGGCAGGGACGGTGCGGCCCTTAATCTTATTCAGAAAGAACGCTTCGACAGCCGCTGCGGAATAAGCATTGTAATCGGTCGGTAGTGTCCGGTCATACTTAGACCGGATAAGGTAAATGCCTACGCCGGAGATTACCCCGATACGTTCAGCATAGGCAGCCTCTTCGATACTCGATTCTATGGAACCCAAACGCGAATAGGCCGTATTATCGCCAACGGTATAGGTGGCGCTGTATTCATTCCACAACTTCTTCTCGAAACCCTGGATTCTTGAAATGCGCCCTTCGGCGCCGAAGCGGTCGGCATCGACCAACACGACCTTCTGCCCCAACTCGTAATTTTTGTCATGGCGCGTGCAATAGACCGGGTTGGTCGGACAGTCGTAGACATCCGTGTCGGAGCTGTTCTTCTTGGCCCACGATTTCCCGACTTCGAGTAACTTATTTTCTGCTTCCGTTATGCGCTCCTTAGGCAACCGTACCCCTGTCAAAACAAACGTATCTCCCGGCTCCGGATGCAGACTGGCGTTCGGAATGGTTACGATACCATTATCGCCGTATGTTTCGACGTCGGCGATGATTTCGAACTTCTTAATAAATCCATCCTCAGGCTTCCATGTTTCGGGATTATACTCGTTGTCGTTGGCATCGCGAATATCCAATTCGAACTCCCGCCCATTCAATGGGCCGCTCGTGAACTTACAGCCCAACGTCTCTCCTATAATCACGTCGCTGGGCAAAAACGGAGAGTCCTTGCAATACATGACATAGGCATCGAACGTGCGGTCGTTTTCCTCCGAGTTGTCAACTTTCCGCTTGATAGTTTCGACTCTCGTAACGGTCTCGGTGCTTGTCGGGTAGACATCCTCGAAAAATGCCACCTGTTCGACTATATCTGCTTGGGCGAGATTTTCCCAGGCATCAATATAGGGCATGCCGCCGGGCAAATGCAGCCGTCTTTCAGAGATATGGTTCGTTACACCTCCCTGCTCGTATGTAACGTAATCATCCGGCAGGTTGCGCGTGGAGCCGAAGATGTAGAAGCGCGTGCCATAGTTGCTGTCGTCGCCTTTCTTGGCGGGAATGGATGTTACGACATCGCCTCGCTCGAAGCGTTCGGGGGTGCCGAATTCCAGCTTGCCGAAGTGCAGCCACACTTCGGCTCCGTTCTCGACCGTCCACCATTCGCACTCGAACGTCTGAGCGATCGTATTGACGACATCCCAGCAGCTATCGCCGTTGAACGACACCAACTTGGCGACACCCGCCCACTCCTCCGGAACGGCTGCCACTTTCCAATTATTCCCGCCGAGGAACTTGTTCATATTATCGGCAATCAAATTGCCGAAATCGGCTAAGAACGTCGTAGCGTGGAATGTCGCTTCGTCTTGCTCACCTTTAAGCCAGAATGTCCGGCAGCGCTTCATGTGGCTTTGCTGCGCCTCGAATTTGAGCGTATATTTGTAGCCTCCGGTTTTGCTGTCGAACTCCGGACGGACATTCGACATGATTTCAAACTTGCGGCCCCGGTAGTGGATGTAGGAGCCGCGAGGGAATCGCTTCGGCTTTGCGAGGTTAAAAGGTAGTTCAATGTAGCAGTCGCCCATCAGGGCACACTTGATTACGGCATCTTGGGTTACGGGGGCCTCTAAGAGAGCCGCTCCGAGCGGATGGTAGATTGTCATTTCGTCGTTGGATTTGGCCTGCCGCCTCGCAGGTTTTCGGCACAAAGATGGCCGCGGGCACGGGATTTATCAAATAAAAAGTGCTGAAAAAAATCGGAGTTGCCAGGCGATATTTGGGGATAAATGACAAATTTTTGTTACTTTTGTTCTACCTAACCCAACAACAACGAGTCATGAAAAAACTTTTCCTTTTATTTGCGGCTGTTTCCTGTTCGGCCTATATGGCCCATGCAGCTGCGCCCAAAGGCTATCATCGGGTCAATCTGCAATCCGTAGAAGTGAAAGACGGGCATGGCGAAATATCGAACCCAGTCAACGAAGACGGATTTACGATTCCCTCTTACAAAGATGACTTGCTCGACATTGCATTTTCGTTCGAACCGACGCATGTTGATCTGGTATTAAAAAACATAGGAAATTCGAGCCTGAAGATCGTATGGGATGATGCCATCTATGTCGGCGGCGTCAATCAGAACAGCATCGGTGTATTTCACGCCGGTGTAAAATACAATGATCGTGAAAACACACAGTTGCCTACGCCCGTGTTGAAAGGGGCACGCTTATCGGACATTATCGTCCCCAAAGACGGAGTCAGCTGGAGTAATTATTTTGGTCGTTGGATGTATCATTTCATCCTCTACGGAGAGAACCGGCTTACGCAGCTGCAGATACTGCTGCCCATTGAATACAAGAACAGCACAAGAGAATATCTGTTTACTTTCTCTGTAAATTGGGAAAATGTCAAAGTGAAAAAGCGGGTTTCCGGGTCAGGAAAATGCTATTACATCAAGTTGAAAAAATAATCGGACAAACAGCCGGGCAGTGCCCGGCTGTTTTGATTATCGCCCTGTCATCTTCGCCAGCATAGCAGCAGTCGCTGAGCCGGCGCCCTCGGCATATTTCAGCAGCTTTATAGGTATTGCGACATCTTCATGGGTGAGGTTGGTGTAGGCAGGGATTCCGTCCACAAGGGTTACCTCCGCGATCCGGAGCTCATCGTCAATAAAAAAATAGGTATCGTGAGGCAGCCACTCCCCGTTTTTGTAATAACCCATTCGGGGAAATGTTACGATGACATCGCCCCGGTCTCTGTTGTTCACGACATCCCAGCCCGTTCGGAA
>JAIDKM010000386.1 GCA_029051915.1 Alistipes sp.
CAGTCCGGCAACGTACTATGTACGGGCTTATGCAAAAAGTAAAGAAAGCACCGCGTATGGGGAATCGATAAGTTTCTCCACGGAATGACTTCTTCTTTTAAGCGTATGAACCGCAAATTCAACTTCAAGGAATGGTTTCATTGGCTGGTCGGTATTGCCACGATTGTTTCCTGTGTCTTTACGATAATAGGAGTAATGAAAGTCGTCCTGTTGGTCGTGGATGTACAGCCTATCGTAAAAGAAATTCAGCAGAATACCATCCTGAAATTACAGCGGGATACAATCAAGATTCTGGTACGCGATACGATTACGATCATTCGCAGAGATACCGTATCTGTCGAGAGGAAAGCGGCACCGGATGATTCGTTCGATCCGGGTGTAAAACGTGAAAAGCGTATACGTAGCGCCGAGGATGATTTCAGACGCCGTCATCCCGAAATTTTCAACTAATAGACCATCCGCATGAAACAGTTCATTCTTGTTATCTTTTTTCTATTGTCGGCAGGGTTGTTATCCGCCCAGTCGTTCGAGGAGTACCGCAGGCAGGCACTGTCCGATTTCGACTCCTACAAGGCTGAGGAAATCCGTAAGTTCAAGGCCTATCGAGATAAGGTAAATGCCGAGTATGCGGAGTATATGCGTCGGGCATGGCCGGAGCACAAGGCTCTGCCTGCCGCTCCGGTGCCGACTCGCCCCGAGCCGCCGAAACGCGTGGTGAAAGACCCCGACACGAAGCCGTCGAACGATCCGATTCCGTTCGATAACATCCTGCCGACTCCGGCACCCGTTCTGCCGCCACAGCCCGTCGCGCCGCTTCCCGTGCCGGAAAAGCCGGTGCGGCCGTCGTTCTCTTTCGCGTTTTATGGTACGCCCTGTACCATCGGACTGGAAGAGCGGCACCATTTTTCGTTGGCCGGTGTCGATGAAAACAAGGTGGCCGAGGCGTGGGAACTGCTGTCGTCGGATGCTTATCTGTCGGTCGTTGCCGAATGCCTTTCGTGGCGCGATAGGTTGCAGCTTTGCGACTGGGGGTATGTACGCTTCTTAGAACGAATGACAACATCGTTCTTCGGAACGGACAAACCCAATGAAGCCTGCCTGCTGCAAATGTATATTTTGACCCAGTCGGGTTACAAGGTGCGTATCGCTCGCACAGACGATAGGCTGGTTCTGCTCCTGCCCTCGAAAAACAACATCTATGAATACGCCTATCTGAATATCGGCGGCTGCAAATACTACGTCGCCGATGCCAGCATGCGTCAGAAGCGGTTTTACGTCTTCGACCGGGAATTCCCCAAAGAACAATTTTTCTCGTTGCGGATTCCCCGGGAACCGTTGCTCTCCATGCGTGCTGCCTACGCCCGACAACTCACGGCTAAACGTTACCCCGAAGTCTCGGCGAATGTTGCGACTAACCGAAATTTGATGGACTTCTACGATGATTATCCGTTGACCGATGCGTGGAATATCTATGCGGAGGCATCGTTGCTCGCTGCG
>JAIDKM010000387.1 GCA_029051915.1 Alistipes sp.
ACCGTCAAGAACATCACTTCCTACGGCGTCTTCGTCGATCTGGGCGGTGTCGACGGTCTGATCCACATCACCGACCTCTCGTGGGGCCGCGTCAGCCATCCCGAGGAGATCGTGGCTTTGGATCAGAAGATCCAGGTCGTGATCCTCGACTTCGACGATGCCAAGAAGCGCATCGCGTTGGGTCTCAAGCAGCTCACCCCGCATCCGTGGGAGGCGCTCGACCAGAACCTCAAGGTCGGCGACAAGGTCAAGGGCAAGGTCGTCGTCATGGCCGATTACGGTGCGTTCGTCGAGATCGCTGCCGGCGTCGAGGGTCTGATCCACGTTTCGGAAATGTCGTGGAGCCAGCACCTGCGTTCTGCTCAGGAGTTCATGAAGGTCGGCGACGAGGTCGAGGCCGTCATCCTGACGCTCGACCGCGAGGAGCGCAAGATGTCGCTCGGCATCAAGCAGCTCTCGGCCGATCCGTGGGCTGAGATCGAGAACAAATATCCCGTCGGTACGAAGACCACGGCTAAGGTTCGCAACTTCACCAATTTCGGTGTCTTCGTCGAGATCGAGGAGGGCATCGACGGTCTGATCCACATCTCGGATCTCAGCTGGACCAAGAAGGTGAAGCACCCCGGCGAGTTCACGCAGGTCGGTGCCGACATCGAGGTCGTCGTGCTCGAAATCGACAAGGAGAACCGTCGTCTGTCGTTGGGCCACAAGCAGCTCGAGGAGAATCCTTGGAACGAGATCGAGGGCAAGTTCTCGATCGACACCGTGCACGAGGGTACCATCACCGAGTTGACCGATAAGGGCGCCGTCGTCTCTCTGGCCGAGAACGTCGAGGGCTTCTGCCCCGCACGTCAGTTGACCAAGGAGGACGGTACGACTCCGAAGGCCGGCGATAAGATCGAGTTCAAGGTCATCGAGTTCTCGAAGGCTACCAAGCGCATCACCCTCTCGCACGTTCGTACTTACGAGGAGGTTCGCCGCGCCGAGATCGCTGCCGAGAAGGCCGAGAAGCGCGCCGCTGCCGACGCTACGAAGTCGACCGTGAAGAAGATCAACGCTTCGGTCGAGAAGACCACGTTGGGCGATGTTACCGGTCTGGCCGCTCTCAAGAGCGCCATGGAGGCTGCCGAGGCCAAGAAGGCTCCCGCCAAGAAGACCAAGAAGGACGAGGAGGCTGCCGAGGAGTAGTTTCCCTTTCCCAATACGACACACCCGTACGGTTTTTCCGTACGGGTGTTTTTTTTCGCCCTCTCCGCCGCCCGTTTCCTCCCTCCGCCCTTTCTCTCCGCCCGAATCCCTTTCTAAAC
>JAIDKM010000388.1 GCA_029051915.1 Alistipes sp.
CGCTTCGGCCTTGCCGCGGTCGCTCAGATCCACGTCCGTCCACCCCGTAAAACGGTTCTCCCGGTTCCATACGCTTTCGCCGTGGCGAAGCAGCACGATTTTTTTCATATGCGCGCAGTTTCCCGCTGCACATGCAAAATCCGGGCCCGGAGACTCGGCGGCGTTTATTTCCGCGCGTTGCGGTATTCGGTGGGGGAGTAGCCCGTGTGGTGTTTGAAGTAGCGGCCAAGATAGGATTGGTCCGGAAAATGGAGTCTGTAGGCTATCTCTTGCACAGAGAGGTCGGACGACTGGAGCAGCATCTTGATTTCCAGCACCACCGAGCGGTCTATGAACTCCTTGACCGAACTGTGGGCTACGTTCCGCACGATCGTCGACAGATAGCGCGACGAGATGCACAGTTGATCGGCATAGAACGCCACTTCGCGTTCTTTCCGGTAATATTCGTGCACCAGTTCCACAAAGCGGTGGAACAGCTCGGCCTGCCGCGAGATCTTCAGCGGCACGGCCGTCCGGCGCGACGAGTAGCGCTGGAACTTGTCGTAGCACTCCAGCAGCATGTTTTGCAGTCGGTTGCGGATGATCGTGTTGCGATAGGTGTTTTCTCGGTCGGCGTAGGTATATTGCACCATCCGGAACCAGATACCGGCCCATTCCACTTCGCTTTCGGGGATCGCATAGATCGGGTGTTCGCGCAGCGTGTGGAAGAAGGCCGGTTCAAGGCGGAACGCCGCCTCGGCGAACATCTCTTTGGAGAAGGCGCAGTAGTTCATCCGGAAATCGGGCGAGCGGTCGGTCAGCATCAGCATCGATCCCGGCAGCAGGAAGACGAGCGTATTGCAGCGCAGGGCGCCGCGGTGTTGGTTGATCGTGGCTTCGGCGCTTCCGGCAACGCAGTGCAGCAGCACACAGCTGTCGCACCTCGAAGCATAATTGTTGAAGAACGCGAAATCGGAACAGCCTACGGCGAACTGCTCCTCCTGCGTGGTGGCCAGCGGATCGACGACTGAGAGCATGGGGGTACTTCTTTTTTTCGACAAAAATAGCGAAAATCCGCATATAGCGACAAAAAATGTTCCGATAATGAACAGAACTTTTCGCAATATCAAGATCGCAACCTCATGAATTTGCAATACTTTTGCACCGGAAATAGTTTTTTAGTATTAGTATAACGAAAGATGATTATGAAGCAGACATTTGTGAAAGCAGTCCTCGCGGCATGCTGCATGGCAGCGGCCGGTTGCGGACAGGCCCCCGTCGCCATGGGTCCCGGCCAGTACGAGGTTCTGACCGTTTCGACGACCGACCGGGAGATCCCGACCAATTATTCGGCGACCATCCGCGGCCGTCAGGACATCGATATTTATCCGCAGGTCTCGGGCACGATCTCCGAGATGAGGTGCAGGAGGGCGCGAACGTCTTGAAAGACGAAACGCTCTTCATCATCGACCAGGTTCCTTACAAGGCGGCTTTGCAGACCGCCGAGGCCAACGTCGCCGCCGCCAAGGCAGGCGTCTCCACGGCCAAGCTGACCTACGACAGCAAAAAGGAGTTGTTCAAGCGCAACGTCGTGTCGCAGTTCGACCTCTCGACGGCCAAGAACCAGTTGCTCACGGCCGAGGCCCAGCTCGCACAGGCGGAGGCCCAGCGCGTGAATGCCGCCAACAACCTCTCCTACACGGTGGTCAAGGCTCCGTCGAACGGCGTCGTGGGTACGCTTCCTTTGCGCATAGGCGCTCTGGTCGGCCCGTCGACCCGGTTGACGACCGTCTCGGACAATTCGCAGATGTACGTCTACTTCTCGATGACCGAGAACCAGTTGCTCGACCTCACGCGCCGCTACGGCTCGACCGCCAAGACTCTGAAAAGCATGCCCGACGTGCAGTTGTTGCTCAACGACGGTTCGCTCTACGAGTTCCCGGGCCGCGTGGAGTCGATC
>JAIDKM010000389.1 GCA_029051915.1 Alistipes sp.
TCCTCAAGCAGGATGCCGTCGCCAGCGTCGTGTTGAACACCTTGTTCAAGAATACGCCGTTGCAGACTTCGTTCGCCGTCAACAACATCGCTTTGGTCAACGGACGGCCTCAGTTGTTGTCCATGCGCGATCTGATCCGCCATTTCGTCGACCATCGCCACGACGTCGTCGTGCGGCGTACTCGTTACGACAAGCGCAAGGCCGAGGAGCGGCTCCATATCGTGCAGGGTCTTCTGATCGCGCAGGACAACATCGACGAGATCGTGCAGATCATCCGTTCGTCGCAGACGCCCGATGCCGCTAAGCAGACCATGATCGAGCGCTTCGACCTCTCCGACATCCAGGCTTCGGCCATCATCGAGATGCGTCTGCGCGCCCTCACCGGCCTGGAGCACGGGAAGCTCATCGCTGAGCGCGACGAGCTCCTGAAGCTCATCGCTCATTTGCAGGAGGTCTTGGAGAACGAGTCTTTGCAGTTCCAGATCATCAAGGACGAGCTTACGGAGATGAAAGCCAAGTACGGCGACGAGCGGCGTTCCGAGATCGTTTACGCTTCCGAGGAGTTCAACCCCGAGGATTTTTACGCCGACGACGACATGGTCATCACCATCTCGCACATGGGTTACATCAAGCGCACTCCGTTGGCCGAGTACCGTACGCAGAACCGCGGCGGCGTCGGCGCCAAGGGCAGCGCTACGCGCGACGAGGATTTCATCGAGCATATCTACGTCGCTTCGATGCACAATACCATGTTGTTCTTCACCGAGAAGGGGCGTTGTTACTGGCTCAAGGTCTACGAGATTCCCGAGGGCGCACGTTCGTCCAAGGGCCGTGCCATCCAGAATGTCATCCGCATCGAGCCCGACGATAAGGTGCGGGCTTATATCAACGTCAAGCGGCTCGATGACCAGGAGTACGTCGACAGCAACTACATCATCATGTGTACCAAGGACGGTACCATCAAGAAAACCAAGCTGGAGGCTTATTCGCGGCCGCGTCAGAACGGCGTCAACGCCATCGTCATCCGCGAGGGCGACCAGTTGATCGAGGCCAAGCTCACCAGCGGCAGCGCCGAGGTGATGATCGCCGCCCGCGAGGGCAAGGCCATCCGCTTCAACGAGGCTACCGTGCGGCCGATCGGCCGCGTCGGCGCCGGCGTGCGCGGTATTTCGCTGGAGGGCGACGACGAGGTTGTCGGCATGATCTGCATCGAGCCCGACGACAAGCGCGACGTCTTGGTTCTCAGCGAGAACGGCTACGGCAAACGTACCGATCTCGACGAGTACCGCATCACCAACCGCGGCGGCAAGGGCGTCAAGACGATCAACATCACCGAGAAAACCGGCAAGCTCATTGCGATCCAGTCCGTAACGGACGAGAACGACTTGATGATCATCAACCGGTCGGGCCTCACGATCCGTACTTCCGTCGAGCAGATCCGCCTCGCGGGCCGCGCTACGCAGGGCGTCAGGATCATCAACTTGCGCGAGGGCGATGCCATCGCTTCCGTGATGGCCGTGCCTGCCGCCGAGGAGGATCCCGAAACGGAGGGTACGCCGGGCGAGGAGAGTTCCGCCGAGGGTGCGCAGCCCGCAGCAGAGTAGTACAAGTATAGCAACCTTAATTTCTCATATCATGAAAAAAACGATTTGGATGGCTTTTGCCGCCTTGTTGCTGGCAATGCCCGCCGCTGAGGCTCAGAAAGTGAATGAATCGGCTTTCCGCTCCAAGATCGAAAAGAGCGATGCCGACATCGCCGACGTCAAGAAGAATTCGAAGGCTTCGACCTGGATCAACCGCGGCAAGGTCTTCTTCGAGACTGCCGCCGCTCCTACGAAGGATCTCTTCATCAACATGGACGCTTCCATGTTGAAGCTCAATTCGGCCGTCGGGGATCCGATCTCCGTGGAGCCTGCCGAGGTGCTCGACCAGCCTTGCGAGGCTTGGGTCTATCCTTACTTCACGGCTTATGTCGCCGACGGCAAGGTGCTCACCTGGAAGCAGACCAAATGGATCGACGCGGATGCTCCCGCCAAGGCCGTCGCTGCTTACAACAAGGCTTACGAGCTCGATCCCAAGCAGGGCGAGAAAGTGAAGGCCGGTCTGAAGCAGGTCAGCGACTTCTGTTCGTTGGTCGGCAATGCTGGTCTCAACCTCGGCGCTTATGCCGATGCCGCCGATGCCTATGTCATGGCGTTCGAAACCCAGTCCAGCCCGGCTTACGGCACGCCCGATCCCATTTTGCTCTACTACGCCGGTTACTTGCGCACGGTCGACGGGCCCGAGCATCCCGCGTCTTTCGCTTTGGGTGCCGAGTATCTCGGCAAGGCGCTCGACCTGGGTTATACCGACGAGGAGGGGGCTATCTATTACTACCTCTTCCACAGCTTCTACGGGCAGAAGAACGAGAATCCCGAGGCCGTGCTCCGCGCAAAGGAGGCTCTGCTCACCGGTATCGAGAAGTTCCCCAAGAACGAGCGTATCCTCGAAGGTCTCATGCAGCTCTATACTTCGGAGCAGGGCGTGGGCGATCCTTCCGATTTGATCGCTCTGATCGATAACGCCATCGCCGAGAATCCCGAGAACGTCGATCTTTGGTTCGGCCGTGGCCGTACGTTCTACGCCTTGAAGAATTACGACGAGAGCATCGCTTCGTTCGAGAAGATCATCGAGTTGCAGCCGGAGTTGTTCGACGGTTATTACTACCTCGGCGTCTTCTACACCATCAAGGGCGACGCCATGAACCAGGAGCTCAATTCGCGGCAGTATAGCAGCCAGTCGGCTTACGATGCCGATCTGAAGGAGGTCAACGTCGTTTACCTCGCTGCCGTGCCTTATTTCGAGAAGGCCCACGAGCTCAAGCCCGGGGATGCCGATACGCTCGAATTCCTCAAGCAGCTGTGCTTCCGCCTGCGCGACGAGGAGGGCATCATGGATAAGTACAATGTCTACAACGCGTTGTACAAGCAGGCCAAAGGGCTCGAATAGCCTTTCCGCCTCTTTCTTATTCGAAGGCCCCGGGTTTCCCGGGGCCTTTTTCGTCGCTGAGGCCGTCGTCGTGGGCGGTGTGTCGTTGCGCAGGTGCTCCTGCAGAAACGAAGCAAGGTACCCGTTCCAGGGTACCTTGCTTCGTTCGTATGAATCGGTCGGATTATTTGCGGATCTTCACTTCCAGCGGTTCCGCCAGCGCCGCTACCTGGGCGGTTACGATGTCCGTCCATTGCTCCATGTCCGACACGCCGCCTTTGCTCCAGCCCGAGCCGGCATAGTATACCAAAGGTTCTCCGTCCGCCGTCGTCTTTACTGCCAGCGCATGGCCCAGCGTGTCGGGCAGAATCTCCGCTCCGGGCAGTACGATCGACAGGTAGATGTCTCCGTCGCGCGCAGGGTCGGAGGAGTCGGAGGCCGCTTCGCGCAGCGCCAGCCAGCCTTCGCCCGCTTCGAATTCTTTCACGTCGTGGCGTACTACGCCCGCCGCTATCGGCAGTTCGGCAGCTCCCGTGTAGCGGTTCTCCATGTGCGAGAAGTGCGATCCCGCATCGATCGTGATCCGCTTCACAAGGGTTACTTTCTCGCCGGCCACGTCGAACGGCGCATATTCCAGTTCGAACGTCGTGCGCAGGGGGCCGTTGTCCAGCGTGCGTTGCGTCGCATAGTTGTGGCCCATCATCCAGAAGCGGCCCTCCACGAAGGGCAGCGAGGCTCCCGAGCCCAGCGTTACGCCTACCTTGTAGCAGTCCATGCCGTCGCCATAGTCATGGTGGTATTGGCCTCGGGCGTAGCGTTCGTCGATCACCAGGCGGTCGGTCGACTTCACCCAGACGTCGATTCCCGGCGTGATAAGTTTCTCGGGCGAGGTCTCCAGCGCCGGGCCGTACAGACGGTAGGCTACCTTGTCGTTTTCCCACGCATAGTCGTCGTAGCGTTCCGGTACTTGACGGCCATAGGTCTTGGATACGTATTCTTCGCGTTGGCCTGTCGTGATCGCAAAACGGCGGCTCTCGCCCGGTGCGGCGTCCGTCTGGAAGATCAGCGCCTGCGGTTTTTCTTCTCCGGCATAGATCACTTGCGAGGGTATTTGCGTGCGGTTGCCGTCCAGTACCACTACGTTTTCGGGGCTTAAGCCGTGCATCGAGGAGATTTCGTTCCATGCGATCTCCACCGTCGCCGCTTCGCGGGCGTATCGCGACGGGTTCTTCACTTCCACTTGAATTCCCGGCGTGCAGGACGCCAGCACCAGTGCCATTGCCCAAAGGGTCGTTCTGTGCATCATGACGATCTTTATTTTTCGTTGTTCGTGCGGTAAAATTACGGTTTTTTCGTATATTGGTCAACCAAAACGGCAATTATTCTCCTTAATTCGGTAATTTTTCATATTCGCTATGCGCACGATTCGTTAATTTTACATTCCGAAAATTCGAACTATCAAAATTCTACATATCGATCATGAAACAGTTCAACGACGACAATTTCTTGTTGCAGACTCCGGCTGCGGAGCGTCTCTACCACGAGCATGCGGCCAAGATGCCGATCATCGACTACCATTGCCACCTCATTCCCGAGTACGTGGCTTCGAACCACAAGTTCGACAACCTCTCGAAAATCTGGTTGGAGGGCGACCATTACAAGTGGCGCGCCATGCGTACCAACGGCGTCGACGAGCGTTATTGCACCGGCAAGGACACTTCCGACTGGGAGAAGTTCGAGAAGTGGGCCGAGACGGTGCCCTATACCATGCGCAACCCCTTGTACCATTGGACGCACCTGGAGTTGAAGACCGCGTTCGGCGTTACGAAGTTGCTCAATCCGCAGACCGCCCGCGAGATCTACGACCAGTGTACCGAGCAGTTGCAGAAGCCCGAGCGTTACGCCCGCGGCCTGATGCAGCATTATAACGTCGAGGTCGTTTGCACTACGGACGATCCCGTCGATTCGTTGGAGCACCACATCAAGGTCGCCCAGGACGGCTTCGCCGTGCGTATGTTGCCTACGTGGCGGCCCGACAAGGCCATGGCCGTCGAGGTTCCCGCCAACTTCCGCGCTTACATGGAGAAGCTCTCCGAGGTCTCGGGCGTCGAGATCCGCAAGTTCTCCGACTTGATCGACGCATTGCGCGTGCGGCACAAGTTTTTCGAGGAGGTCGGTTGCCGGCTCTCCGACCACGGCATCGAGGAGTTCTACGCCGAGGATTACACCCAGGCCGAGATCGACGCTATCTTTAATAAGGTGTTCGGCGGTTCGGAGCTCTCGCGCGAGGAGATCCGCAAGTTCAAGACGGCCATGATGGTCGAGTTCGCCGTCATGGATCACGAGACCGGGTGGACGCAGCAGTTCCACTACGGCGCCATCCGCGACAACAATTCGCGCATGTTCAAGCAGTTGGG
>JAIDKM010000039.1 GCA_029051915.1 Alistipes sp.
GTGGAACACTCCGAGACCCTGGGAACCGAACGAGGGCCGATTGAGGAGCGACGACAACCGGATCGAACGACGGGGGGAAAGGGGGGCGTAGAGGTACCGGAAGCCCGACAGGCCCGGCCGAGAGAGGCGGAAAGCCGCCGAAGCCCGGGATGGCTCCGCTATTTAGCCTGCAAAATCCTGGGAATCAATAATATAGAAGAAAACGCGAAGCCGGACGGCCGAATGCCGGGCCCTGCTCCGCAGAGAGAAGCCCGCAGCCGCCCGGGCGAACAGGCGGCGACGCAGAAACCGGGCGAGCCCGCGGCGGAACCGACAGAACGGCCCGCGAGCCTGCAAGCCCTACCGGGCACCCGGCACTCCGAACGACCCGATCCGCGGCACCCGGCACCCGGGAAGCGGAACGAGACCCGAGAAGAACGCGTGGCGAGGCTGATACGCGAATTCCGACTTGAAGCCTCGACCCCTGTAGAATGTGTTTTGTTTGTTGCAGATTTGAAAAAAGAGATCGATGGCTATCTATGACAATTTGCCTGTTTTCAAGGCGACGTACGATTTGCTGTTGCAGGTGGTGAAACTTTCGGTCAATATCCGGCGAGATGCCCGCTACACGCTGGGCGAATCGCTCAAAAAGGAGATTCTCGGACTGTGCATCTGCATCTACAGAGCCAACCTGACGGCCGAAAAGGGCCCGCTGATCGAACAAGCCCGCGAAGCCCTCGTGCCGATCAAGCTGCTGATCCGTCTGCTGCACGACACGCAGCAACTTTCGACCAAACAATACGCCATGCTCTGCGACCACCTCGACACCATATCGCGGCAGCTGAGCGCATGGCAGAAATACCTCCTGAAAGAAAAAACCAAATCCCGGACTCCCGAACCCGCCCCGGCGGCCGGCGAGACGGAATGACGAAATAGTAAAACAGCTTCTCCGGCCCGGAATGACGGAAGCCACGGTTTCCGTCAGCGAGGTCAATGTAGATTCAGCAATCCGCTGGCGATGCGCATGCAGACTCATCCCCTGCTGCCCGGATCGTCAGCTTTTCATCCCAGTTTGCCGGAAAGCGATTTCTTTCCGTCATCCATTCCAGCGATTGCTTCGACTGTCTGCTTCGGGCTACCGCACCTGGACGTCGGGAGCCCTGACGAATGTCGGCGCGCAAGGCCTCTGCTGGTCTTCTTCGCCCCAGTCGGGCAGTACCAACGCAGGCGATGTGAATTTCAACTCGACGAACGTGAACCCGCTGAACAGCGACAACCGCGCCTACGGCTTTACCGTGCGCTGCGTCCAGCATCTGCACGAAGTTGTTTTTTATTCTCACGCTCTTTGACAAAACTGATACTTTTTTCTTCGACATGATAAAAAACAGCTTCTCCGGAACATTCAATCCAGCGATTGCTCCATATGCCTGCTGCGGGCTACCGCAACTATGCGACGGGAGCCCTGAACAATGTCGGCACGGTGGGCGACTACTGGCCTTCGTCGCCGCAGTCGGGTAGTGCCAATGCCGGCAATCTCTACTTTACGTCGAGCAATATGAACCCGTTGACCAGTGCTGCGCGTGCCTACGCCTTCCCTGTGCGCTGCGTCCAGCATCTACGCCTGTTTTTTATCCTTATTCCTACATGAGATAAAAAGCATACTTCCGACCCGGAATGGCCGAGGCCACGACTTCGACCAGCGAGGTTTGGTAGATTCAGCAATCCGCTGACGGCGGCCGGCTTCTGCGAGCGCCTCCGCCAGCTATCCTATTCCAGTCTGTTCCGGAGCTGCCTTCCCGAAAGCGCGGCTCGCGGACGATTTACCGCCAGCTATTCATCCCAGTCTGTCCTGCAGTTGCCCCAGCGGCTCCTTCGGGATATTCAATCCAGCGATTGCTTTCTAAGGCAGCATCGGGCTTCCGCAACAACACGTCGGGAGCCCTGACGAATGTCGGCGCGAATGGCTACTGCTGGTCGTCGGCGCCCCAGTCGTCGGGCAGTGCCGATGTGGGCTACTTGGGATTCAATTCCACCAACGTCAATCCCTACAACAGCGGCGCTCGCAGCAACGGCCTTACCGTGCGCTGCGTCCAGCATCTGCGAGAGGCTGTCTCGACTTACTCTGCAACGAGATAAAAAACAGCCCTCCCGACCCGGAATGGCCGAGGCCATCGGTTTCGGTCAGCGAGGTCAGTAGATTCAGCAATCCGCTGGCGGTATTCGTCGCCGTCAGCTATTCATCCCAGCCTGCCTTTGCGTCGTCATCCCGCCGCTCAGGCATCCAATCCAGCGATTGCTATCACGTTATATGATTGCCTCGGGCAACCGCGTCAACACGACGGGAGCCCTGAACAATGTCGGCGCGCAAGGTCTCTGCTGGTCTTCTTCCCCTGCGTCGGGCAGTGTCAATGCCGGTGGCCTGAACTTCAACTCGACGTATGTGGGCCCGGTACCGGACCACAATCGTGCTAACGCCTTCCCTGTGCGCTGCGTCCAGCATCTACAGGCTGTTTTTTATTTTTCCGATATGATAACAACTAAACAGCCTCCGACCCGGAATGCCGAAAGCTACGGTTTTCGGCAGAGTGGTTCGTAGATTCCGCAATCCGCTGGCGATCCGTTGAGCGCCGCCTCTGTGAAGGTGCGCCGAAGCGGAACGTCAGCTATTCATCCCAGCCTGCCTGTGCGCCGTCATCCCGCCGCTCAGGCATTCATTCCAGCGATTGCTTCGACTGTCTGCCTCGGGCTACCGCCACTATACGTCGGGAGCCCTGACGAGTGTCGGCGGAACAGGTGTTTACTGGTCTTCTTCGGCTTCTGCGGCGGGCAATGCCAATGCGAGCTACTTGAATTTCAACTCGACGAACGTGAACCCGCAGAACAGCAACAACCGCGCTTACGGCTTTACCGTGCGCTGCGTCCAGCATCTACAGGCTGTTTTTGACCCTTCGACAGAAAACAGCTTCTCCGATCCGGAATGGCCGTGGCTACGGCTATGGCCAGCGAGATCCGCAGATTCCGCAATCCACTGACTACACGTTAGTTATTCATCCCAGTATGTCCTGCAGTTGCCTCCGCTCCTCCGGGATATTCATTCCAGCGATTGCCTGCTATAGCTGCATCGGGCAACCGCAACCGTGAGACGGGAGCCCTGAACAATGTCGGCACGTACGGCGAGTGCTGGTCGTCCTCGCCTGCTGCGGCCGGCAGTGGCAATGCGTGCTATCTGGAGTTCAATTCGGATCGCTCGTATCCGATGAACAGCTACTACCGTGCGAACGGCTTCACCGTGCGCTGCGTCCAGCATCTGCGAGAGGCGGTTTTCTTATTTGAACTATTCTCTGCCGAGCGGTGCCGAACACCCTGTGCCGTGCCGGCATGATGGAGCCAACGATTCAATCGATAACAAACAGTCCTCCGACCCGGAATGCCGAAAGCTACGGTTTTCGGCAGAGTGGTTCGTAGATTCCGCAATCCGCTGGCGACCCGTTGAGCGCCGCCTCTGTGAAGGTGCGCCGGATCGGACGTCAGCTATTCATCCCAGCCTGCCTGTGCGCCGTCATCCCGCCGCTCAGGCATTCATTCCAGCGATTGCTATATTCCGCGGCCTCGGGCTACCGCGAGCGCGTCTCGGGAGCCCTGGGCGGTGTCGGCACGAATGGCTATGCCTGGTCTTCTGCGCCCTACGCATCCGGCAATGCCAATGCGGGCAACCTGAACTTCAACTCGACGGCCGTGAACCCGCTGAACAACAATGCGCGTGCTAACGGCTTTACCGTGCGCTGCGTCCAGCATCTGCGAGGACTGTTTTACCTGTTTCCCGGATTCCAGGAAGCGATGAAAGACAACCTCTCCGACCCGGAATGGCCGAGGCCATCGGCTTCGGTCAGCGAGGTCAGTAGATTCAGCAATCCACTGGCGATGTCCGTCAGTTATTCATCCCAGCCTGCCTGTGCGTCGTCAACCTGCCGCTCAGGCATCCATTCCAGCGATTGCCGAAAGGTTGCCTCGGGCAACCGCAACAACACGACGGGAGCCCTGAATGTCGTCGGCACGTACGGCTACTCCTGGTCATCCTCGCCCTACGCAGCGGGCAGTGCCAATGTGAGCATTCTGCGTTTCCTTGCCAGCGAGATGACGCCGTTGAACAGCAACAATCGCGCGAACGCTTTCCCTGTGCGCTGCGTCCAGCATCTGCGAGGCTGCTTTTTGTCCTTCCGGGGATCTTGGAACAGACCGATTGATCATGTTGATAAAAAACAGCTCTCCGGCGGCCCGGAGTGGCCGGGGGTTACGACTCCTGCCAGCGAGGCCTTGTAGATTCAGCAATCCACTGATAACCTGTTGAGAACGGGACTTCGACCGGGCCGGGCCTCTGAAGGCCGCCCCGAATCGGAACGTCAGTTATTCATCCCAGCCTGTCGGGAAGTTTTCTGAAACTCCTTCCTGCCATTCATCCCAGCGATTGCTTTTGGCTGCATCGGGTTACCGCACCTACCCGACGGGAGCCCTGACGAATGTCGGCGCGAACGGTAATTACTGGTCTTCTTCGCCTCAGTCGGGCAGTGCCAATGCCGGCCACTTGAATTTCAACTCGACGAACGTGAACCCGCTGAACAGCAATCCCCGCGCTTACGGCTTTACCGTGCGCTGCGTCCAGCATCTGCGGAGACTGTTTTTTTTATCTTTCTGTCGAAACATGGAACGAAAAACGACTTCTTCGACCCGGAATGGCCGAGGCCATCGGCTTCTGCCAGTGCGGTCGGCAGATTCAGCAATCCGCTGCCGTCCCGGCTTCGGCATTCCTTTGCAGGATGCCGGATTACGAACTGTCAGCTATTCATCCCAGTCTGTCGGGAAGCGACCCTCTTCCTGGCATTCATTCCAGCGATTGCTTATCACGTTTCAGATTGCTTCGGGCAACCGCAACCGTGAGACGGGAGCCCTGACGGTCGTCGGCACGAACGGCTACGCCTGGTCGTCTTCGCCCTACGCTGCCGGCAATGCCAATGGAGGCTTCCTGAACTTCAACTCGGGCAACGTGTACCCGTTGAACAATACCAACCGTGCAAACGCCTTTCCCGTGCGCTGCGTCCAGCATCTGCCTGAAGTTGTTTTCGGCGATCCGTGTTTCTTGGAAAAAAGCGGCTCCCCGACCCGGAATGACAGGAGCTACGGGCTTTTGTCAGTGTGGTCAGTAGATTCAGCAATCCGCTGCCGTCCCCGTTAAGCACGGGGTTTCGAGAGGACACCGTGTCTCTGAAGGTGTGCCGAATCGAACGTCAGCTATTCATCCCAGTTTGCTGCGGTGCTGATTTCTCCGCCGCGGCATCCATTCCAGCGATTGCTCTTACAGTTCCTTCGGGCCTCCGCAACAACACGTCGGGAGATTTGTGGGGCGTCGGCACGAACGGCTACGCCTGGTCTTCCTCGCCCACGTCCGGCAGCACCAACGCCGGCTATCTTGACTTCAACTCGACGAACGTGAACCCGCTGAACAATAACAACCGCGCTTACGGTTTCCCCGTGCGCTGCGTCCAGCATCTGCGGGAGCCGCTTTTTCCTTTTTACCGACTGCGAACGAAACCGGAGTCGGGCCTGTAAACCGAATTGAAAACATCTAAAAAACAATCTATGAACGAAAAACTGCTGACCGACCTCTTCAATGCCTATTATGATGCTCGGCAAAATAAACGCAACACGCTCAGTCAACTACGTTTCGAGATGAACCTCGAAGACAACCTGATGGAGCTCTACCATGAAATCGATGAACGCCGCTACCATGTGGGCCGCAGCATCTGTTTCATGACGAATATCCCGGTCAAACGGGAGATCTTCGCCGCCGATTTCCGTGATCGGGTGGTACACCACCTGCTATGCAACTATGTGAGTCCGCTTTTCGAACGGACGTTCATCACCGACAGCTACTCCTGCCGCAAAGGCATGGGTACGCATTTCGGCATCGGCCGCCTGGAACATCACATCCGGTCGTGCTCGAACAACTACCAATGGAAGAGCTACCTGCTCAAGCTGGATATTCAAGGCTATTTTATGAATATCAACCGGGAACTGCTGTTCAATATCATTATGCAGAAACTGAACCGGTTTGCACCGCGCCATGCGTATGATGGAAAGACCTGGGGAGAGATTCTGGACTACGATCTGATCGGCTATCTTGCCCGGGAGATCGTTTTCAACGATCCTACCGAGAACTGCGAAGTCCGCGGCAACCAGAAGCAATGGATCGGCCTGCCGCCCTCCAAGAGTCTGTTCCATACGCCGGACGGATGCGGGCTGCCCATCGGAAACCTTACCTCGCAACTATTCAGCAATGTATACCTGTCGAAGCTGGACGATTTCATCAAGCGGACGCTGCGTGTGAAACATTATGGACGTTATGTTGACGACTTCTACATTGTCGGCACCGACCGGGCCCGGCTGATGCAACTGGTGCCCATTATCCGGGATTTTCTGAAAGAAGAACTGGGCCTGCAGCTGCACCCCGACAAGATCTATCTACAAGAAGTAACGAAAGGAGTCAATTTCCTGGGAGCCAATATCAAACCCTATCGCCGCTATCTGGTCAACAAGACCAAGCGCCGCATCAACCGCCAGATGAGCAGTGCCGCCTATCGTCCGCAAGAACTGATGGTCGCCACGATCAACTCCTATCTTGGCTACATGCGGCACCTGTGCTGTCAGAACTACATCCGCCGGCTGGTCGAACGCAATCCGTGGCTGCTTGAGAAAGGGCGTTTCACCCAATACTACCGGAAGTTCATTCCCTACAAGAAACCGGCCGACGCGACTACGACCTCGCCCGATGATCTGACGTGGCCTCTGTAGCGGTCAGCTTCGTGCGTTATAGGCCTCGAGTGCTTTGCGCAGAATCAACAGCGCACGCTCGAGGTCTTCTTTTTTGAGGACGTAGGCGATGCGGACTTCGTTGCGCCCGTACGAAGGATCGGAATAGAACCCCGACGCCGGAGCCAGCATGACGGTTTCGTTCTCGTAGCTGAACTCCTCCAGACACCAGGCGCAGAATTTGTCGCTGTCGTCGACCGGCAGGCGTGCCACGGTATAGAAAGCTCCCATCGGAATGGGCGAGTAAACGCCCGGAATACGGTTCAACCCGTCGATCAGGCATTTGCGCCGCTCGATATACTCCTCGTAGATCTCTGTGCTGTAAGAACGGGGTGCGTCGATCGACGCCTCGGCGACGAGCTGTCCCAGCAACGGAGGCGACAAGCGGGCCTGACAAAATTTCATCACGGCGTTGCGCAACGTTTTGTTCTTGGTGATGAGCGCGCCGATGCGGATGCCGCATTCGGAGTAACGTTTCGAGACCGAATCGATCAACACGACGTTCTGCTCGATGCCTTCGAGGTGGCAGGCCGAGACATAGGGCGACCCCGTGTAGATGAACTCGCGGTAAACCTCGTCCGAAAAGAGGAACAAGTCGTATTTTTTCACCAGATCGCGGATGCGGTTCATTTCGCGCCGCGAGTAGAGGTAACCTGTGGGATTGTTGGGGTTGCAGATCAGAATGCCGCGAGTCCGGGGATTGATGAGTTTCTCGAACTCCGCGACGTCGGGCAGGGCGAATCCCTGCTCGATCGACGAGACGACGGGTCGGATCGTTGCCCCGGCCGAGATGGCGAATGCCATGTAATTGGCGTAGGCGGGCTCGGGAACGATGATCTCGTCGCCGGGATTCAGACACGACATGAATGCGAACAACACGGCCTCCGAACCGCCGGTGGTGATGATGATATCGTCGGGCGAGAGCTTGATCTGGTATTGTTCGTAATAACCGGCCAGTTTCTCGCGCAGCGAACGATACCCGTCGCTCGGGCTGTATTCGAGGATCGTGCGGTCGATTTTCTTCATGGCATCGAGTCCCACCTGCGGTGTCGGCAGGTCGGGCTGTCCGATGTTCAGGTGGTAGATCTTGACTCCCCGGGCGCGGGCCGCTTCGGCCAGCGGTACGAGTTTGCGTATCGGAGACGCCGGCATCAACTCGGCGCGTTGCGAAATTTCGGGCATGGGGCGGATGTTTTGTTCGGGCGGCGGTTACTCGATGTCGACCGTCGGGCGGAATTTGATGACTTTGCGGGGCGGAATCTTTACGGCGGCTCCTGTACGGGGATTGCGTCCCACGCGTTCGCTCTTATGCTGGACGCTGAACGTACCCAAGCCGGTCAGCGTCAGCCGCTCTCCTTCGCGAAGCGTCTGTACGGTGGCCCGGATCATGGCATCGACGGCTTTGCGGGCTTCGACTTTGGTCATGTTCGTGTCGAGCGCGATAGCTTCGACGAACTGCGATTTATTCATAAGGATCGTATCGTAAATGAAGAGATTCCGGCACCTAACGATCAGCAAAGTTAGAGATTTTTCGTAAAAGTCAAAAAATTATTGCGGCGGATCGGTTTGCGGGCGGGCGTCGGAAGAAATATGGGCCGCAAAGATTTGGCAGAATGGAAAATCCGTGTTACTTTTGCTTCCGGAAAGATGGCAGAGTGGTCGATTGCGGCG
>JAIDKM010000390.1 GCA_029051915.1 Alistipes sp.
TTCGCTTTCTTGACCTCGGAACGCAGGGCCGACTCCTTGCTTTTGATCGTAGGGAGCGCCTTCTGCCGCATCTTGAGCTGCTTGCCGAGTTCGCCGAGCGAAGTTTTGTTATATTGAAACTTGATAGCCATAGGCTGCTATGCTTTCCAGTATTTCTTGATAAGCTCCTCCTTGATGGCGACCTCCTCGCGCGAGAAGTACTCGGCGAAGAGCGTCCATGCGGTATCGAGCATCTGCGTAATGTCGATGTTGACGTCGATGGCCAGCAGCTTCTCGGAGTAGTCGTGGGCGAACTTCAAGGTACGCTCGTCGTAGTCCGAGAGGTCGAAACCGTTCTCGAGTTTGGTTTTGGCGTTGGCAGCATCGGCATAGAGACGCACGCAGGCGTTCATCACCTGCGGATGATCCTCGCGGGTCTTCTTGCCGATGACCAGCTGCTTCAGACGCGACAGCGAACGGAACGGGTCGACGATGACCTTACCCGTGTCGGAGTCGTTGCGCAGGAACAACTGGCCCTCGGTGATGTAACCCGTATTGTCGGGGATGGCATGGGTGATGTCGCCGCCCGAGAGGGTCGTTACAGCGATGATGGTGATCGAACCGCCGTTAGGCAACTGCACGGCCTTCTCGTAGATCTTGGCCAGGTCGGAGTAGAGCGAGCCGGGCATCGAGTCCTTCGAGGGAATCTGATCCATGCGGTTCGACACGATGGCCAAAGCGTCGGCGTAGAGGGTCATGTCAGTAAGCAGCACCAAGACCTTTTCGCCCTTGTCGACGGCGAAGTACTCGGCGGCCGTCAAGGCCATGTCGGGCACCAAAAGTCGCTCGACGGGCGGGTTCTCCGTGGTGTTGACGAACGAGACGATGCGGTCGAGAGCGCCGGCGTTCTCGAAGACCGACTTGAAGTAGAGGAAGTCGTCGTTCGTAAGACCCATGCCGCCCAGGATGATCTTGTCGGCCTTGGCGCGCAGAGCCACGTTGGCCATCACGGCGTTATAAGGCTGGTCGGGGTCGGCGAAGAACGGAATTTTCTGACCCGTAACGATGGTGTTGTTGAGGTCGATACCTGCGATACCCGTGGCAATCAGCTCCGAAGGCTGGATACGCTTGAACGGGTTCACCGTGGGGCCGCCGATCTCGCGGGCCTCGCCCTCGACGGCTTCGCCGCCCTCCAGTGGTTCGCCATAGGCGTTGAAGAAACGTCCGGCGAGGTTGTCCGAGACCTTGAGCTTAGGCGGCTCGCCGTGGAAGATCACTTCCGAATCGGTAGCGATGCCCTCCGTTCCGGCGAAAACCTGCAACGTAACGTTCTCGCCCATGATCTTCACCACCTGCGCGAGCTTGCCGCCCACGGTAGCCAGTTCATCGTTGCCGACGCCCGACGCGCGGAGCGTTACGGTCGCTTTGGTGATGTTGTCGATTCTGGTATATATTTTCTGAAATGCGCGTGTTGTCATGGCTTATTCGGTTTTGGCAAGTACATACTGCTCGATCTGCTTCTTGTAATCGTAGAACTTCTCCGACTGCCACTCGGAGTAGTTCATCTGGCGGAAGAGGTTGATGAGTCCCTTGAAGAACTGCGAACACTCCTCGAAGTCGGCGAACGCGAAATCCTTGCGGCAGATATCGAGCACCATTTCGTACATCATCTTCTGACGTTCGATGGGGCAGTTGGCGTCGATATCGTCGAAAGCGTCCTGCTGGAGGATCACGAAGTCGATCAGCTCCGATTTCCAGAAACGCTCGTGATACTCGACGGGCACGCCGTCGTCGCCCAGGATGTTGATCTGGTCGTTGGCCTCCTTACCGCGCTGCACGATGGTCTTGCCGGCGTAGACCTTGTCGACCCAACCTTTGCCGATATGCTCGTCGAGATACCCGGCGATTTCGGGATATTCCAGATACTTGGAGTAGGAATCCAGCGGATCGATGGCCGGATAGCGCTTCGAATCGGCACGGCCCTGCGAAAGGGCGTAGAAACAACGCGCAGCCTTCTTAGTCGACTCCGTAACGGGCTCCTTGAGGTTACCGCCCGCAGGCGACACCGTACCGAGGAACGTTACGGAACCCGTCTCGCCGTTGTTGAGCTTCACCAGACCGGCACGCGAGTAGAAGTTCGAAATGATCGCCGACAAGTCCATCGGGAAAGCGTCCTGACCGGGCAGCTCCTCCAGACGGTTCGACATTTCGCGCAGCGCCTGGGCCCAGCGCGACGTCGAATCGGCCATAACCAGCACCTTGAGACCCATGGCGCGGTAGTACTCGCCGATGGTCATGCCGGTGTAGACCGACGCCTCGCGCGCGGCGACGGGCATGTTGGAGGTGTTGCAGATGATGATCGTACGCTCCATGAGCTTGTGGCCCGTGCGGGGGTCGACCAGCTCGGGGAACTCCTTGAAGATCTCGACGACCTCGTTGGCACGCTCGCCGCAGGCGACCATGATGATGACGTCGGCGTCGGCCTGCTTCGAAATGGCGTGCTGCAACACGGTCTTACCGGCGCCGAACGGCCCGGGGATGAAACCCGTACCGCCCTCGGCCATCGGGTTGAAGGTATCGATGGCGCGCACACCCGTCTCCATGACGCGGTCGGGACGCGGCTTCTCGGCGTAGCAACGCACGGCCTGCTTGACGGGCCATTTCTGCACCATCGTGATGTTGTGATCGTTGCCGTCGGCATCGGTGATGACGGCGATCGTATCGGTAACCTTGTATTTTCCGGCTGCGGCGACGGACTTGACCGTATAGGTATCGGTCATCGTGAAAGGCACCATGATCTTGTGCGTGAGCCACTGCTCCTTGACCTCGCCGAGCCACGCCGCAGCCGAGACCTTGTCGCCGGCCTGAGCCAGCGGCTTGAACTCCCACTCGGCGCCGAAATCGACGGGATCGGTGATCGAACCGCGCGCGATGAACAGACCGTCCATCTTCTCGAGGTCGTTCTGCAGACCGTCGTAGTTGCGCGACAGCAGACCCGGAGCGAGCGTCGCCTCGAGCATGTGTCCCTCGAATTCCACGCGGTCGCCGATCTTCAATCCGCGGGTGCTGTCGAATACCTGCACATAGGCAGAGTCGCCTATGACCTTGATGACCTCGGCCATCATCTTCGTATCGCCGGTATAGACGTAACATATCTCGTTCTGTCCGACGGGGCCGTCGGCCTTGACGATGACAATGTTCGAAATGATACCGTTTACACGTCCTGTTGTTTTCATGCCTATTTTTATTGTTTTTCTATCCATTCTTTGCCGTCGAGCTCGGAGAGCAGACGGGCGAACATCTCGCGGCCGCGTGCGGGATCGAGCAACGTCCAGCGAGCCACGATATTGACCCGCACCAGATAAGAGAGCACCGCGTTGATATCGAAATAGTCGAATGCAGCCAGTTCGAGGGCCTCGTTCCAGCGGATCAGATCGATCCTGCGCTCCTTCTCCACCAGATTCGACTCGTCGCCCACAGCGGCGATCACCGCGTCAATATAGCCCAACTCGCCCCGCAGGCCGAAGTCGGCGGCGGAGCTGCGCTGCAACTGCTCGACGACATCGCCCCCGCCGACGGTAACCTCCTCGACCGAACGTCCGGCGGCCCGGGCCGTAACGGCGGCAGTCAGGTTGCGCAGGTTGCGGTCGAAAGCAGCCCAGGCGCGCAGGAAGCGGCAGCCTTTCCGCTCGCACAGATCGTAATACGCTGCGAAAAGCGACGTTTCGAATCGCCGGGCGGTATCGACCGTCTCGGCATCCTCGCCCTCGGGATCGTTGTATGCGCGCACGACGCGAGCCAGCTCTTCGGGCAACTGCGACGGAGACTTCAGCTCGGCCTCCAACTCCTCACGCGAGAAGTTGCCCAACGGACTGAACGCCGAACGTCCGGCACGCAAAGCGGCCAGGTTCTCGCAGTCGTAATAGGCATCGAGCAACCGCACCTGCTTCGCATCGCGAGCCGTGAGCGCCTCGAAGATCTCGGCGACGATGGCCTGCGCATCGAACCCTTTGGTATCGGCGTCGAGCGCATATTCGCGAAGTCCCGAAACGAGCGTATAATAATTGGTCGCAAACATAAGTTACGCCTTGAAAAGCATTTGGGAGACCTTCTCGCGGAGATACTCGCCGAGCAACGCCTCGATGTCGGCATCGGAGAACGAGATGTAGTAACCGCCGTCTTTGGCACCGACCTTGAAACCGCTCCGCACCTCTTTGGAATAACCGACCTCGATGCCGGCGGAAAGCAGCTCCTGAGCGCTCTTTTCGAAAGCACCGTCCAGCTTCTCCCGCTCGCCCTCGGGCAACAGAGCCTTCAACTCGACCTTGCCGGCATCGGCTCCGTTCCAGTTCTTGGCCACGGCCAGCAGCATCTCCTTGATGAACGCAGGATCGACGGCCGCCTCCTTCACTCCGGCTCCGGTAGCCCGGGCGACGATCAGACCGGCGATTTCCGACTTGATGCGGGCGACGGCCTGCTTGCCTGCCAGCGCGATCTCGGTGAGGGTGTTCTTCTCGACATCCTCGGCCTTGACCTGCGCCTTGCGGACGATCTCGTCGGCCTCGGCACGGGCATCGGCCACGATCTTCGCAGCCTGCGCTTTGGCATCGGCAACCAACCGGTCGGCCTCGGCACGACCTTTCTCCAGGCCCTCGTCGTAGAGTTTCTGGGTCAATTGTTGAAGTTTGTTTTCCATACTATCTATTCGATTTGATTTTAATTTTCCGATTTGCGCAACAAATATATAAAAGATTCTCAGAAGAACAAGGCATGCCGTCTACAATTTATCCGCAATCGGCCAACAATCGTCCGAATTTGACGAAATGCAGCCGCGAAGCGCTTCAAGTTCCGTTCCGAAACACCTTTCCAGGCATCCCGAACGACGGGCTTGAAGCATGGCGGCGGTTCGCTTTTTCTTTTAAGAAAGCAGCCCGCAGATGCTGGACGCAGCGCACGGTTAAGCCGTTGGCGCGGCTGTCGCTTTGCAACGGGTGCATGTTGCTCGCGGTGAACCAGAGGAAGCTCCCGTTGGCACTGCCGGCAGCAGCGGGCGAAGAAGACCAGTAGTCGCCGTTCGCGCCGACATTCGTCAGGGCTCCCGTCGTGTAGTGGCGGTAACCCGAAGCAAGCATGAGAAACAATCGCTGGAATAAATGACAGAGAGAAAGTCTTGATGAATGTCGCCCGGGCCGGCGGGGATGGATCTGCGATGCGACCCAGCCCTGGGTGGCAAGGCCTGAAACCTTGCCTATTCAAAAGAGACAAGCTCTCCGACAGACTGGGATGAACAACCGCCCGGCGGGGACAGAGGAGATCGAACAGAGATACACTCGTTCTATTTCCCCATAAAACCCCGTTCTTAACGGGGCGGCGGACTGCTGAATCTGCGGCCTCGCTACCGGAA